>CAYRJP010000035.1:0-1451 GCA_964424425.1 uncultured Bacteroidales bacterium
AAGGACCGTCAACAGTTTTTTGAGTTGCAGTAGTTGCGTGAACAGTAGTCATTAATCCTTCTAAAATACCAAAGTTGTCGTGTAATACTTTAGCAACAGGGGCTAAACAGTTAGTAGTACAAGATGCATTAGATACGAAAGTCATATCTTTTGTGTATTTTTCGTTGTTAACACCCATAACAAACATTGGTGTGTCGTCTTTTGAAGGAGCTGACATTACAACTTTTTTTGCACCGGCATCAATATGTCCTTGTGCTTTTTCTTTTGTTAAGAATAATCCTGTTGATTCTACAACATATTCAGCACCTACTTCGTTCCATTTAAGGTCGGCGGGGTTTCTTTCTGAGGTAACACGAATTTCTTTTCCGTTAACAATTAATTTACTGTTTTTTACTTCAACAGTTCCGTTAAAGCGACCGTGTGTTGAGTCATATTTCAACATATAAGCCATGTAGTCAACATCAATCAAGTCGTTAATACCTACTACTTCAACATTGTTACTTGCTGCTGCAACACGAAATACAAAACGACCAATACGACCAAATCCGTTAATTCCAATTTTAATTTTTGACATAATTTTATGATTTTTGAGATTTTAAATATTTACACTTTTTAAATTAAGAGTTATTTTAAAAATGCGGTCAAATTTAAATATTTGACACTATATAAACAAAAAAAAGCCGGACATTCATCCGGCTTTTATTTTTTATGTTGTTTTTTTTAACGTTTTATAAACCTTGTTGTTCCTGTATTATTTTGAGTATTTACCTGAAGTAAATAAACGCCTTTTGGTAAATCTCCAACTTGTATATTTACAGTATTTTCGCCTGACATCAAGTTTTGTGAGCCTAACTTACGAACTGTCTGTCCTGCCATATTTATAATATTAATTGTTGCATTTTGATTTTGGTCTGACACAATGCTAACCTTTGCATTAAATTCAACCGGATTAGGATAAATTTTTATTTTTATGTTATTATTAATTGCAAATTGTGTGTTAGGCATTTCATCGGAAATACTTTCAAATTTTCTATTTTCAAAGAAACCTAAGCCGTGGGTACCTATATAAATACGTCCATAAGTTCCTTTAGCCCATTTTTTAGAAATTTGTTGTTTGATTTGGAATACAGGAACAGGTCCTACGTTTTCTTGGTCAGCATCCCAGCTTACACTGTTAGTGCTTGATATTTGTTCAAATACTCCTTCACTCATAAATACTCCCAAGTCTGTTCCTAACATTACTCTGTGAGCATCTGGTTCCATTTCAAACAATGCACAATAAACAGGTGCTTTAGGTAAGTTTCCGGTTATATTGATAAAGTTCCCGGTGCTTGTATTTGAACCACAATAAGTAGCACGAGTACATAAGTAAACGTAACAGGAGTTCCCATAATTACCTAATGTAACAATAACATTATTTACATCATTAGGGTCACAACTTATACCTGTTA
>CAYRJP010000035.1:1551-7026 GCA_964424425.1 uncultured Bacteroidales bacterium
TCTTGTGTTCCGCCCAATACATATCCTTTACTGTTTATAGCTACAGAATAAAATTGAGTTATATTATAATTTTTATTCATTGTTTTAAATTGGTAAGGAATATTGTCTTTATTAAGATAACCACGGCTAACACCTCCATCACTGCCTATAAATATTGTTTGGGGATTTTTTAGGTCAAATATAATGGAATGTAAATCGGCATGTACATATAAAGAATTAAACGAAGGTAAATTCCAAAGAGTTATTTGATCCCAAGCAAAAAGATTTCCGGCATTGGCAGCTTTCCCTACATATAAATTTAACCCTCCAACATAAACTTCGTCTTTGTTTAAAGGATTTACAGCTATACACATATCATATACTCCTTGATGTCCTAAAGGTTGAAAAAGATCGGAACCACCTTTTCCTATAATAACCCATGTGTTGCCACCATCTTTTGATTTATAAATATTACGCAAATATCCACTATTTGTAGCTGCTATACAATAAACATAATTTGGGTCAGAAGGTAAAAATGTAAATTCCAATCTGCCCACATTACTGCTTGTAATTAATTCTCCTCCTTGGCTTTCATCAAGTCCTGAGCGTAAAACAAATTCCGTTGCTCCTGCTTTTTTCAACAAACATTCATTTCCTATGCTGGCAATAACCGTTCCGTCAGAAGCTATTTTAACATCTGTAGTAAATTTATTATTATAAATAGAGCTTGGCATAGGAACTTTTTCCCAAGTTTCTCCACCGTCTTTAGTTACTCTTAAACCGCGTGCTGTAGCTGCATATATTAAGTTATTATCGGTAGGGTCAGCAGCAAGTTCGCTTACAGCATAAAAAGTATTTTTTGCATCACTGCTATCCCATGTAGATGTAAGTTTACTAAATGTTTGACCTCCATCAGTAGATTTCCATATACCTGCACCCATTATCATAGGAGAAAAGTAGTTTGTTCCGTGAAATCCACTAAAAGCTTCACCTGTTCCAAAGTATAAATCTCCATTTGCAGATTGACAAATAGAAACAATGGCAAGGTTGGCAAAATCATTGGCTGTTGCACCTTCGTATTGAACACGATACCAAGTTTGTCCGGCTGTGGCAGAACGCCAAAGCCCACCTGCAACACCTCCGGCATACATAATGTTTGAATTATCTTTGTCTATTAACAAAGCTCTTGTTCTACCGCCAATGTTATCAGGACCACGGAAAATCCAATTTGAACTTCCTCCTTTTTGTGAACTTAATAATCTTAATTGAGCTTGTGCTTGCTCTACGTCTTTAATGTCAATGGTTTTGGTGATTTGATTTGCTCTAATTCTAGTTAGATATTCAAAAGCACCTTGTGCAGACATCTCATTTTCAATCCCAAAATCATTTTCATTTCTGGGGATAAACTTTCTTTTGTTATTATTTTGTAACGGCGATAAAATAAATAATCCCGCTACAAAAACAAAAACTATGCTCAAATATAAGTACTTGTGTTTCATAATGTTATAATTTCTATTCTTTTTATTTTTTCTAAAATTATTGGCAAGCAATATAAAAAAATTATACTAAAAATATTACCTGTTATATGCTTAAAGTAGTAAATAAAACCTATTTAGCAGCATAAATTTTTTTTTTGTAAATAATTATTTTTTGTTTGTTTTTGATGCTATTGCTCTAGGATTTATAATTTTCCCGAACCTATAACTAACAAATATAGCTAAAAAATAGAATTTATTTTTATCATTAGCCATTATATCTATTTTTTTTGGAAATAAATCAAGATTAACACCCCCTTCTAATGCATTAATCACAATATCTTTTTTGCCGAATTCAAAACTACTCCCTATTTTAATAAAAATTCCCGGCACAAATTTTAATTCGTCAAAACCTTTAAAATAAGAAGCTCCTCCGTATATACTTCCCGCAGTATGAAGTGATGAATTGAATTTTTCTTCTTTTAAAGGATTAATACTTGTTATATAATATACCGGTTTTAGTATCCCTATATTTAACCCACCTGAATAAAAATACCTTACTTCAATACCACCTTTATCTTTTTTATCAAATAATTTTATCAATCGTCCGTAGCCAAATCTAAAATCATAAAAGATATTGTTTTTTCCGTAAATGAATCTTTTAAAATTGGGTTGATACGGATTGTTTATTTTTATCTCTTTTGCATCTTTAATTACAACTAATTCAGCACTGTAAATTTTCTTTTTAAAGGCATTAATCATTTTGCCGTAAGAAAATCCACATCCCCAACCGTTACTGTTGATTGATAAAAAAAAAGTCTTTTCGTGTCGGATAAGAGCTTTTTTTTCAGTATCAATTTCTCCTTGCCCGAAAATTAATACTGAATGCAATAAAACAAATATGAATATTACATATTTCATACTTTATCTCCTTTTAAGGAGAGTAGTTTATAACTTAAAGATTAAGCATTATTCTGTTCAGTTGTCGGCATATCAGCTTTAGAATATGCAGGACAATCAGCAGATTTACAAGAACTCATCAACACAACAACGAAAGCAACAACTGCTAATAAAACTAATATCTTTTTCATAAAATTTTAATTTTATGCCTTGCAACAATGTAATTTAATAATTATATCTGTTGAGGCTATTTATTTAAATAATAATTTTTTTAAACATACAAAGTTAATGATAAAAGTAAAAAAAATTACTTTTTTTTAATTTTTTCCTATTTCCTTTAATAAAATTTCATTAAAATTTTTGTTTTTACTGTTTCTGTAAATTAAAAATGTATTGTAAACAGCTTTTTCATCATTAATCCATGTTTTTAATTTTTTTTGGTTTTCAAGAGTTATTAACTGAATAGCTTTTTTGCGACATGTAATTAAAACAGCTTTTTTAAATTTCCTTGGTTTTTTTTCTTTTAAAGGCACTTTTGATAAATAAACAAGTGTTTTATCAAAATTGTTTAAATTGTAATTTACAATAGCAATATTTACAAGTGCATCTTTATATCTTGGAGAAATATTGAGGGCTTTTTGGTAATATTTTATTGCAGTTTGTTTATCGCCTGTCATATCGTAACTTGTTGCCAGATTATTTAAGACTTGTAAATGATAAGGATGTAATTTATATGCTTTTTCAAATTCAATTTTTGTTTTTTTTATATCTCCTGTTTTTGAAATTCCTACTCCTTTGTAAAAAGGGATAGGCACAGCAAATGCATCTAATGTGTAGTAAGTACCTTCAATGCTTTTAGATGCTCTTATTAACATACGGTAATTCTTTTTTACCATTGCAAACTTTATTAATCTGGCAGCTTTTTCGCCTTTTACCATATCCGATGCCATTTTAATATTGAATATTAGTAACAGCAGTGTAATAATGAATATGACAAAATAAAATATTTTATTTGTTTTTTCAATCTTTTTTTCTTTAATTTTATTTAATGATAATACTAAAGCCATCATTAATAAATACAGCATGTTGTGAGAGATTCTTTCTCGCATAAAAGATATTGACAATACAACCATAAATGCAGTAAGCGAAGAGAATATAAGCAGATTTAAAACTCTGTCTTTTATATCGGATTTTGCCGATGCATTTTTTAGTGATATTACTAAAATGCCTATATACATTATTAAAAATAGCAGTAATCCCGTAAAACCTGTTTCGCCGCCAATCCATAAAAAGTCATTGTGCGTTCGTTGAAAATGTTTACTGCCGTTTCTTATTGCTTCTTCAAAACCATCAAGACCATATTTCGCATACACAATACGCCATTGTCCGGGACCTACTCCTATAAGTGGATTATCACGCATCATCTCTATGGTATTTGCCCAAACTAAAGTTCTTGTTTGTGCTGATGTAGGTTTATCTTTTGAATAAATTGTATTTAATGCTTTTTCGGGATTTAATACTTGTTCTACTTTATCGGTAACAACTTTCAATATTTTAATATCGGTTTTTTTCAAAACAAATGCACCTGCAACAACAACAAAAACAGGCATAATAAGTAAAGTTGTTTTTATCCATAAAGCAATAGATTTGCCGGTTTCTTTTGAATATTTAAAAAACAGGTATATATATAATATAAATGCTATTATTACGAAGAATAAAAATGTAACCGCCCAGCCTCCTTTTGAAACAAGAATGCCAATAAATACAAGCGACAATAATGTTATTGTGATTGAAAATATTCGCCAAAAGCGTTTATAAAAAAGAGAACCGTAAATGCTGAAAGGCAGACTTAAAAATAAAAAATATGCAAACGGATTCCAGTTTGCCAAAGTAGATTTTACATTCCAAATTGCCTGACGAAAATAATATCCGTAGTATTGTGTTGCTTCACTAAATTCTGAAAAATCGGATTTTGTTAATTGCACTATGGCTATAATTAAAAATCCTGCGGTCATTATTATTACCGATTTTATTAAAATATCTTTGCCTGAGCTGTTATGTTTAAGCATTTGATAGAAATAAAACATTGTAAGAAGTAAAAGAAATTCTTTAAATGTTTTATAAACAGCTTCATAGCCGTTTATTGCATGAAATGCCGAAATAATATTAATTAAAATAAACAGTGCAGCTGTAATAAAAATAAAGTGGCTTGTTTTATTAAAAATAAATGTAAAGCGTCCTTTAAAAAAATTAACAGCTAATATTATTGTTATAAGCAGTGCCCAAATACTTAATACAAGATATCGAGAATACAAAACAGGGTCGAGTAGTTTTTTTGAATATACAAAAGGAGTAATAATAAACAGCAAAGCTGTTATTATCAGGTCGATGTTATTTGCAATTTTATTGCTAAACTGTTTTAAAAATTGACTCATTGATTTTTTTATAATAAAAAACAAAATAATTAAAAACCCCGAAATTAATATTTATTATGTTTTTTGTAACATAAAATATGTTTTTTTTATAATAAATACAATTTACCTTTGTATTCGAATTGATGTTTAAACTCTATTTTGGGTTGTGTCAATTTGTATATATCACATAATAATAAATTTATTAACTAATTTTTAATAAAACATATGGAAACAATATTTAATCATCGCTCAATAAGAAAATATAAGGACAATCCGGTTGATGATACAGTGTTAGAGAGAATTTTAACTGCAGGAACAAGAGCTTCGAATACCGGTAATATGCAAGTTTACAGTATGATTGTGACTAAAGATGCAGAAATTCGCAAACAACTGTGGGAAGTGCATTTTAAGCAAAATATGGTAATGGAAGCACCTGTTCATATTACTTTTTGTGCCGATGTTAATCGTTTTAATAAATGGTGTAAGCAACGTAATGCCGATGCAGGCTACGATAATTTTTTGTGGTTGTATAATGCTACTATTGATGCTGTGCTTGCAAGTCAAAATGTAAGTCTTGAAGCCGAAAAACACGGATTGGGAATTTGTTATCTTGGCACTACCACTTATATGGCAGATAAAATAATTGATATTTTGAATCTTCCGAAAGGAGTTATACCCGTTACATCTATTGTTGTGGGATATCCTGC
>CAYRJP010000035.1:7126-9989 GCA_964424425.1 uncultured Bacteroidales bacterium
AGATGTTGTCGGTAAAGCAAAGACTCACACCGTAACGGTTAATTTCTTGGTTTTAACTAAAAAATAAATCAATACAGTTGTGTTTTAATGTTTTATAAAAAAATATTTTTGCTGCTTTTTTTTATTAATATTACTTTGTCTTATGCACAAAACAGAAAGATAAAATGTGTATTTATTAATGAGAAAGGTATTATAAAAAAAAACATACAAGTAAAACATTGTCAAAATATTGATTCGTTTGCAGTTAGTCTTAAAAAAAAATATATTGATAAAGGATTTCTTGAATTTTCGGTTGATTCTGTTGTTAAGCAAAATACTCAAATAATATTTCACATACACAAAGGAGATAGATATAAAATTGCAGAAATAAAATTTAGCCCCAATGAGTTTAAATCTTTATCGGGGAAATATCTTCTCAAATCTGATTTTTCTCCCGAAGAACTTCAAAAAATAGACAAAAAATTTTATATAAAGATTCAAAATTTCGGATATCCGTTTGCATCTTTTATAAAGCATATTGATTTTATACAAAACAAGGCTTGCATAAATTATAAAGTAAGGAGTGGTGATTTTGTAACTTTTGATACCGTTAAAATATCGCCCGAAAAATTAATATCATACAACTATCTTTCAAAATCAACGGGAATTATTGCCGGTATGCCGTATAGTGCATCATCAATAAAAAACATAAAACAAAATATTAACAGCAGACGATTGTTTATTTTAGATTCGGCATATATAAAAACAGCAGATAATAAGTGTAAAGTAATTTTAAAATTAAAGAAAAGAAAACAAAACAGTTTTAGTGGATTGGTTGGTATTCAGCAAGATAAAGATAATAAAACGCTGATAACGGGAAATATTTCATTGTTTCTTTATAATGCATTTTTAGCCGGAGAAAAAATATCGTTTAAATGGGAAAAACCCGACAAACTGTCGCAAATGCTTAATGCCGATTTTTATTACCCCTATATTTTTAAACTTCCTGTGGGAATAGTGCTTAATGCTAATTTATTTAAGCAAGACTCTTTGTTTACTAACAGTAAATTTGCAGGAGGTATTACTGTTCCGTTTGTAAATTCGGGTGAATTGTCAATAAACGGTAAGTGGCTAAATTCATCGGCAACAAGCAATACCGACCAAAATATAAATTCAACAAAAGGTAAAATGTTTGGAGTGGGGTATTTTTTTTTAAAATCGGATAATTTATATATTCCTAAAAAAGAGGTGTTAATTAAAACCAAAATTTTTATTGGTGACAATACCATTATAAATACTATTTTACCTAACTCAAAAAATACATATGCCGAATGGAAAGGAAGTTTGAATATTTCTGTTCCGATAAAAAACAATTCGTTTAAAATAAAGAACAGTTGGGCTTTAATGAAAAACGATTCTGCAAAAATCAATAACCTGTATCGTTTAGGTGGAATTAACAGTATTCGGGGGTTTGGCGAAAAGTCGATTTATTCAAAATCGTATTTTTACACAAACACGGAATACCGATTTTTTTTAAATAAAGAATCGTATATATATTTGCTTTATGATTGCGGTTTTTTTTATGAACCCGACAATTTTAATTTGTATAAAAACATTTTCAGACAATCAATAGGCGGAGGTATTACTTTAAAAACAAAAGCCGGAATATTATCGATAATTTATGCTGTAGGGAAAACTGAAAATACCACATTTAGAGCTGATAAAGGACAAATACACATAGGGTATGTCAGTAGATTTTAAAAAAAATACATTTAATAAATATACTTTTAATGATAAATAAGTATCTTCACAAATTAATTTTGTATATTAGAATTATAATATTAAAAATATAATATAATATGAAAACCCGTTTTACAATTACACAAAAATTAATAGTAGGATTTGGCATTTTGCTGTTAACTACATTAATTAACGGACTTTATATTTACTCTGAATTAAATAAAAACCAAGAGCTTAATAATAAGGTTATTAATATTTACAATCCATCGTCGGCAAAATTGCAAGAGCTGATTACTTTAGTGAATAATTCGCAAATGCTTATAAAAAATTGGGTTTTTATTGAAAAGCAATCGAATACTCCCGATAAAAAGAAATTGGAGAAACTTCACAATGTTGAATTTCCTGCATTGAAAGACGAAATTGTTGCCATTTCAAAGAATTGGGATGAGGAAACTAAACATAATATAGATTCTTTGCTCGATGTAATAGAAAATAAATTGTTTTCTGAACATAAAGTCATAATGCGTAAGTTAAATTCTTTTGAAAATTACGATGATTTTATGATAATTACAGAAGTAAATATGATGGTAGAAAAAGGCGGTGAAGTTACAAACCTTACAAATAATTTGATTGAGGCAATTTCAAAAATAAAAAGGAATATAGATAACGAAGCAAAAGCCATAAATTTGGAGATGAATAAATCTTTTACAAGATTTAGAACTGTAATTATTTTATTATTAATTATAGTGTCGATATTTATTATTGTATCTGCATTTTTTACCATAAGAAGTATTGTAACTCCGATTCAAAAACTTAAAAGGTTTCTATTATCTATGACTAAAGGTATATTGCCTGAGGAAAAGATGAAAATTAATAATGATGAAATAGGAGATATGGCGGAAGCTCTTAATACTTATATTGAAAATATGAGAAAAACATCGGTTTTTGCCGTTGATATAGGAAAAGGAAGATATGACTCTGATTTTGATGCGTTAAGCGATAAAGATATTTTGGGTAATGCATTGCTTGATATGCGTAATAACCTGAAAAAAGCCGATGAAGAAAATGAAAAACGAACACAAGAAGATGCCATAAGAAACTGGGAAACCAAAGGACTTGCCGATTTTGGCGATATTTTACGTCA
>CAYRJP010000035.1:10089-16100 GCA_964424425.1 uncultured Bacteroidales bacterium
CCCGAAGAGTATATTCAACTGACATCGGGATTAGGAACAGCAGAGCCAAACTTTTTATTATTGGTTCCCCTTATGATTAACGATAATGTGCTTGGAGTTATTGAGCTTGCATCATTTAATGAAATACTACAATATCAAATAGATTTTATTGTTACACTCGGCGAAAATATTGCATCAACAATTTCAAATGTAAGAGTAAATGAACAAACACGTCAGTTGCTCGAAGAATCAAAAATAAGAAGTGATGAATTGTCGGCTCAAGAAGAAGAATTGCGACAAAATATGGAAGAGTTGCAAGCTACTCAAGAAGAAGCAGCTCGCAGAGAAACAGAAATGATAAATACAATTGATGCCATAAATAATACTCTTGGCACTATTGAAGTTGATAAACACGGAAATATAACATCGGTTAATGACAATTTCTTATCTAAAATAAAGCTCGAAGCAGGAAACTTGGTTGCCAAATCATTTCAAGAAATGTTTGCTACATCATCGGCACAAGAAAAAGAATTTATGGAAATATGGGCAAATCTTCACATGGGCGAAAGCGGAACTTTAATTACAAATTTTATTACTCCTGATACTGAAATGTGGTTTAAACATACATTTACTCCTTTTAAAAATCAAGCCGGTGAGTTAAATAAAGTAATTGATTTAATTGTTGATATTACCGAACAAAAGTTACTTGAAAAAGAACTTGAAAAAACTAAATTGGATTTGTAAACAGTT
Source organism: uncultured Bacteroidales bacterium (assembly GCA_964424425.1). Classification (GTDB taxonomy): domain Bacteria; phylum Bacteroidota; class Bacteroidia; order Bacteroidales; family SZUA-534; genus GH45. The sequence continues at coordinate 10,819 of CAYRJP010000035.1, forward strand.
ATTGACAAAACGGATATTTATTTTTTAGTATTAAATATCCGATTTGTTTTTATTAGTAATATCATAATTTTTCAAACACTTTCAATAATTTGCACTAATGAATAATATTATTGATACTTTAACTCGCTTAGGTACAGAGTTGTATCGCATATCTCAAAATATTGACAACAATAAATATACAACCTTAATTAATAAATCTGTTGCTCAAAATAAATGGTTTACCGTTGATTCAATACAAACATCTTTTCAAGCTATTGCCGAATCGTTACAAAAACATAAAGTTGAACAATGGCTCAAAAAATATGATTTAAACAGTAACAGTAAACCGAAAACTATTGGTGTAGTGATGGCAGGAAATATTCCTATTGTAGGATTTCACGATTTGTTGTGTGTGCTTGTTTCGGGCAATAATATTTTGGCAAAACTTTCGTCGAAAGACAAATATCTTTATCAGATAATAAAAGATATATTTGTAAATATTAACCCTGTTTACGAAAGTAAAATTTCGTTTACCGAAAATATTTTAAAAAATATTGATGCCATAATTGCAACAGGCAGTGACAATTCGGCACGTTATTTTGAATATTATTTTAAAAAATATCCCAATATTATCAGACACAACAGAAACTCTTTGGCAATAATTACGGGAGATGAAACACAAAGAGAACTTGAAAATATAGCCGATGATATTTTTACATATTTTGGATTAGGTTGCCGGAATGTTTCTTTTTTACTTGTTCCTGAAGGTTATAAATTCGACAATCTGTTTAAGGCATTTGAAAAATATAATTTTATAGCAAATCACACAAAATATTTTAATAATTACGAATATCAAAAAGCCGTAATGCTAATGAACCAAGTAAAATTTTCGGACAATGGTTTTGCTATTATTAAAGAATCAGATTTACTCAATTCGCCGATAGGAGTTGTTAATTTTAAATATTATAAAACAAAAGATGATATAAATAATTATATTGCTGAAAATAAAAATAAAATTCAGTGTATTGTGAGTAAGCAAAAGTTTAATTTTAAAACATATAATTTAGGTATGGCACAACAGCCCGAACTGTGGGATTATGCCGATGATATTGATACAGTGAATTTTTTAATTAGTTTAAAATAAAATAATATATACTGAAAATTATCCGTTGTTAACAATAGTTTATATTTAAAAATATTAACTATATTAATTTTGAATAATTGACAATTTGTTTAAAAACAATAAACACATGAAATCATCAATTCTGTTTTCAATACTGACACTATTTTTAATGCAAGGTTTTTCGCAAGAAAAAATTAATATATTTTACAGCAACGGTAAAGTAGCAAGCAGCGGTTCAATGGTATTGGGAAAAGAGCAAGGATTATGGACATATTACGATAGTTTGGGGGTGAAAACTCAAGAAATAGAGTTCAGACACGGTGTTGTTCACGGACGATTAACATATTTTTATCCTAACGGAATTATCGAAAATCAAGGAATATTCAACAATGGTGTGGTTGATGGATTTTATTTTGAAAATTATCCTAACGGTAAACACAAAATTACAGGATATTACAATTTTGGTGTAAAAGACAGCATTTGGACTACTTTTAATAATAAAGGGGAAAAAATAAAAGAAGAATTTTATAAAAATGATACTGCATATGTTGTTAATATGTGGGATAACAACGGCACTCAATTAATTAAAAAAGGAACAGGAGTTTTTATTTCGTATTATAAAAACGGAAATATAAAAGAAAAAGGCGAATATAAAGACAGTTTGCCGAACGGATACTGGAAAAGATATTACATAAACGGACAAATGATGTCGTCGGGACATTATAAAAACGGCGAAGAAGAGGGTAAATGGCTGTCGTATTACAAAAACGGTAATTTAAAAGCCGAAATAAATTACAATAGCGGATTGAATACCCGATTTTATCAAAACGGGCAGAAAGAGATGGAAGGGCTGATTATCAACGGGAAAAAAGACAGTGTGTGGAATTATTGGTATTACGACGGTAAGCAAAAATTACAAATATCTTTTAAAAACGGTATTAAAAACGGTGTAGCAATAAATTGGTTTCCCAACGGGCAAAAAGCCGGTGAAATTTATTACAAAAATAATAAAATGAACGGTAAAGCTACTTGGTGGCACGAAGACGGTAAACTTGATATTGAAGGTCATTTTGTTGATGACGTGCAAGAAGGGTTGTGGACTTATTGGCGAACCGACGGACAAAAAGGAAACGAAGGTCTTTACAAAAATAATAAAATGACAGGACACTGGACATATTGGTATGCCAATGGGGAAGTGTGGAAAGAAGGAGATTATAAAAACGGAATGCGTGACGGACATTGGGTTATTTATTTTGAAAACAAACAAAAATTTCACGAAGGTGATTTTATTAAAGGTAAAGAAAACGGATATTGGCAACGCTGGTTTGAAAACGGACAACTTGAACTTGCCGGATACTTTGCAAACGGACTGATGGACAGTGTTTGGAATGCATGGTTTGAAAATGGCAGTAAAAATTATATTATCCACTATAAAAACGGCATAAAACACGGAAATGCAAAGTATTGGTATCCTGACGGTAATCAACGACTTGAAGAAAACTATGCAAATGGCCAACTTAACGGACAATATCTAACATGGCGAGCAGACGGCAGTAAAGCTATTGAAGGAAATTATCTGCACGGAGCAAAAGACGGTGAATGGCGATATTTTGATAAATACAATAAAATGTTACGCCTTGAGATCTACAAGAACGGTAACGAAAACGGAATATGGAAAACATGGTATAAAGAGGGTCCGCTAAAAAGCGAAATATACTATAAAAACGGAATGAAACACGGAAAAGTAACGTATTATAAAATACGAGGCGAAATTATTTACGATGCTGTTTATAAGAATGATGAAATAGTAAAAGTAAAAACCGATAACCGGAAAAAATAGTTTCAATCATCAAAAAAACGGAACAATTTTTGTTATTTTTCGTTTGCTATAAAAAATAACACATGATTCATGGACAGTAACAAAAATTTTATACATCAATTAGATGAACTAATTGCTCTGTTTGAAAAACTCAAAGAAAAAGCTGCAAAAGAAGGTCTTTTGTTTAAGGATGACCCTATGTATAAAAATTTTGAGCTTTTAACAGGTAATTATAAACTTATTAAGGATAATATTCCGCCCGAACTTATTGAAGAAATGGGAGAGCCGATAAAACAGATGATTATTAAAATGATTAATCAACTTAAAGAAGAATTAGGCATTTCAGAAGATATTACAACCAATGATATCGAAAAAAAATCTAATCTTGAGTTTGTTGACCCGATGATAGAAAATATAATAAGCGAAAATCCGGATGACAATCTTAAAGATGAAGGTATAGATAAGGAACTGAAGAGAATAGATAAACTCTTGAAAGACGGAAATTTATCTGAAAAAGAAATAAATAACCTGCTTGACAGAAGAGCCGAATTAGGACAACAAAAATAACACAACCTTAAATTGTAATAACACTTCCATTATAAATATACTAAATATTTTTTCTTAAACAGCTGTAAAAAAGCAAAGAGTTTTTTCAGTATATTTACAAAAATAATTTTTATAACAAATGAGTAAAATTGTTTTTTCAGGATTGGAAGAAATAAACGAAGCGGCAAAACAATTTCTTGAACAAAATAAAGATTACAAACATTTTGCTTTTTATGGCGAGATGGGAGCAGGTAAAACAACTTTTATTAAAGAGCTGTGTAAAAATCTTAAAACCGTTGATGAGGTTACCAGTCCCACCTTTTCGTTAATAAACGAATATGCAACAATGTCGGGAGAGCCTGTTTATCATTTTGACTTTTACAGGATTAAAGATATTGAAGAAGTTTATAATATAGGTTACGAAGATTATTTTTATTCTGATGATTATTGTTTTGTGGAATGGCCTGAGCTTATTGAGGAATTGCTTCCGGATACAATGTTGAAAGTAAAAATAAATACCCTTGAAGATGGTTCAAGGGAGGTTGTGTTTTAATATAACAATACAAAAAATAATATGGTTAGTTCCGATATGTCAGGATTTAATTTGCATAAAGGCAGATTAATGCCCCAAGAAGAAATGCTTGAAGTAGGCAATAAAAAAAAGAATTTGCGTATTGCTGTGGCAAAAGAACAAGCATCCGACGAAAACAGAGTTGCATTGGCTCCTCATGCCATAGAGCTGCTGGTAAACAACGGGCACGATATTATTATTGAAAAAGGAGCCGGAATCGGAGCAAATTTTTCCGACCTTATGTATAGCGAAATGGGTGGGTTAATTGTTGACGACCAAAAACAAATATTTGATGCCGATATTATTATAAAAATTTCTCCGTTTACCAATGATGAGATAGAACGTTTGCGAGGCAATCAGGTTATAATAAGCTCATTTCAGATAGCAACAAAAACAGCAGACTATATACAAAAATTACAAAAAAAGAAGATAACGGCAATAGGTTATGAATATTTAATGGACGACCGGTTAGAAATTTTTCCTGTCACTCAAAGTATGATGGAAATATCGGGAACCACATCAATACTTATTGCTGCCGAATATTTAAGCAAAGCAAAAAACGGAAAAGGCGAAATGCTTGGCGGTATAAGTGGCATAAGTCCTACCGATGTAGTTATTCTCGGAGCAAGCACAGCAGGTGAGTTTGCCGCACGAACGGCTCTCGGACTTGGTGCTACCGTTAAGGTTTTTGACAGTTCGGTAAAATGTTTACGTCAGATTCAACAACGTTTGGGGTCTCGCATTTTTACATCGATATTACAACCCAGAGTAGTTGCAAAAGCACTAAAAACAGCCGATGTAGCTATTGGAGCAATACCTTTTGAACGCGATATTCAGGCTTTTGTGGTTAGCGAAGATATTGTTAAACAGATGAAGCCGTATTCGGTAATTATTGATTTGCAAATTGATAACGGCGGCTGTTTTGAAACATCGAAAATAACAAGTTTTAATCGCCCTTATTATCACAAACACAATGTTTTGCATTATTGCGTTCCCAATATCCCGTCAAGGGTTTCAAGAACAGCATCGTATGCCATAAGCAATATTATGGGAAATATTTTGCTTGAATCGGGCGATTCGGGCGGTATAAACCAATTGATAAAATATCATGCCGGAGTAAGGGAAAGTATTTACATATACAACGGAGTGCTTACTAAAGAGAGTATAGGGAAACGTTTTGGGTTGCCCTTTCAGGATATTAATCTTTTAACGGTAGCATTTTAATATCAATCAACTTTCAACTA
>CAYRJP010000036.1:0-3246 GCA_964424425.1 uncultured Bacteroidales bacterium
AAAAACAGTGCAATTTTTTGCATTGAAATAAAAAAATATTATTTTTATGATATAAAATTTACAATTTTAATGTAATTATTGCATTATTTTTTTAAAATGAGAGTTAAAAAAGAGAATGTAACAATTAGTGATTTAGCTAAGGCTTTGGGAACTTCAGCTTCTACTGTTTCGCGTGCTTTAAACGACCATCCTAAAATAAGTCAGGCAACAAAAGATAAAGTAAAAAAAATTGCATTGAGCATGGGGTATGTTCATAGCATTAAAGCAGCTATACAAAGTAATTTTAGTAGTAACACCATTGGTATTATAGTTCCTTCATTTAGTCAAAAAAAATACAATATTCTACTAGAATCAGCCAGAGAAGTTCTTGAAGCAGCAGGTTACAATGTGGTAGTCTCTTGTTCTTCGGAACAGCCTGAGCAAGATGAGAATTTAGTGCAACTTTTCAGTTCATTAAATTTTTTGGGGATAATAGGTTCTTTCAATTTTAAAGATAAAAATCCTTCATATTTGCAATCGTTTGTCAAAGAAAAACCCCTTGTATTATTTGATAAAATAAGTTTTGAACTGCAGTGTGGAAAAGTAATGATTGACCATTTTCAAGCAGGTTTTAGAGCTGTTCAGCATTTGTTAAATAACGGATGTCGAAATATTGCTCATTTAGGAGGTAATATTAATTGTCAACTTACAAAACAAATTTCAACAGGATATAAAACAGCAGTAAGAAACGGAGGAATACAGGTAAATAAAAAGATGGAAGTATTTTCCGATTTTTTGCTTGAAGATGTATTAAAAGCTACAGAAATTATTTTTTCTCAAAAAGATAAACCCGACGGAATACTTGTGGATGATATATTATCGGCTCAAAAATTAATTTCAATATTACAAAATCGTAAAATACGTATTCCCGAAGATGTTGCCGTAATTGCAATTAGCGATGAAGATGATTACTCGTATTTTACTCCTTCTATTACAACTATTCAGTTCCCGTATTCAGTTTTGGGACAAAAAGCGGCTTCAATTCTACTGAAACAAATATCGAAAGAAGATTATACGCAGGATAATGAGGTTATAGTTGAACCTTTTAATTTAAATATCAGAAATTCATCATTAAAAAAATAGTGCAACTTATTGCATCTGTCTCTATTTGTGTTAAATATTGACAATCAGAGTGTTAGTAATATTTAGGTAATGATAAGATAAAATAAAAATTAAATACTTAACATTAAATTGTAAAACAGATTTTATTCAAATATTTTTGATGCAACATTTGCATATAGTAAGCAATTTTAATATTATGATGATATGTTAAAAAAAGGATTACTTACAGGGGTTATTTTTTATTCATTATTATTTTCAGGATGTAATAATAATGATGAATTAATATCTGAAAATTTTGTAACAACTATTGATAAGTGTAGCATACAATCGCAAGATAAAGTAGTTGATAATGGTGAAAAAATTTCTTTATCAGAGTATAATGCAAACGATTGGGTAAAAATATCGTTGCCAAACACAATACTTGCGGGATTGGTTGAAGCAGGTATTTACAAGAATATTTATAAAGATAAAAATCTTGATACCATAAATACAGAGCAATTTAATCAAGCGTGGTGGTATCGTTCTGAATTTAATATTGAGAAAAAACAATTTCATAAGCTCATTTTTGAAGGTATAAATTATCGTGCAAACGTTTGGTTAAACGGTAAGCAAATTGCTGATACATCAGAAATGGAAGGTGCTTTCGGAATCTGGAATTATAATATTACCGATTATATAAATATAGGGGAAAATATTTTGGCAGTTCAAATATTTCCTCCAAAACGAGGAGATTTAACAATCGGGTTTGTCGATTGGAATCCTTCGCCGCCTGATAAAAATATGGGTATTTGGCGACCTGTTAAAATTACTTCAACAGATGCAGTCTCAATAGAAGAACCTTATGTTAAATCAGAGTTGAACACTAAGACTTTGGATGTAGCCGGATTGACAATATCTGTTGATGTTACCAATAATTCAAAAGAGAATAAAAAAGCTGAGGTATTTGGTAAAATAGGGGATATAAGTTTTTCGAAAATTGTAGAATTAAAACCTGAAGAAAAGCAAACCGTAATATTTTCACCTAAAGAATTTAAACAATTAACCGTAAAAAATCCTAAACTTTGGTGGCCCAATTTAATGGGAGAGCCTAATTTATATAAATTAAATATGCGTGTAATGGTTGACGATATTGTTTCTGATGCCAAAGATATACGTTTCGGTATTCGCAAAATTGAAACATATTGGACTGAGGATAAGCATAAAGGATACAAAGTAAACGGTAAAAAAGTTTTGATAAAAGGAGCCGGTTGGGTTGATGATTTGTTGTTAGCTGATACCGATGAAAAAGTAGAAAATCAGTTGGAATATGTAAAACATATGAACCTTAACTGTGTTCGTCTTGAAGGATTTTGGGGAAGAAATCAAACTCTTTATAATAAAGCCGATGAATTGGGCTTACTTGTAATGATAGGATGGAGTTGTCATTGGGAATGGGAAGATTATTGCGGACGTCCCGAAACAAATTTTATGTGTATCACATCTCCACGTGATATGGAACTTCAAGCAAGAGCTTATCAAAGTCAAGTAAAATGGTTAAGAAATCATCCGAGTATTTTTACTTGGGTTTTTGGTAGCGATAAATTACCATTGCCCGAATTAGAAGAAAAACTTAATAAATATATTAACGAAGTTGACGGAACGCGTCCATTGTTGGCAAGTTGTAAATACGAAGATTTTGATATAAAAAAGGATGATAAAGAAAATATTATAGGAGGTTATGTAAATAACAGTAAAATAACAGGACCTACAGGTGTAAAAATGCTTGGACCTTATGCTTATACAACACCAATTTATTGGTATGTTGATAAAAAAGCAGGCGGAGCATACGGATTTAATACCGAAACAGGAACCGGAGCACAGGTGCCACCGTTAGAGAGCATAAAAAAAATGATTTCCAAAGATAACTTATGGCCAATAAACGATATTTGGGATTACCATTCGGGTCGTAATGAGTTTTCTACATTAGACAGATATATAAAAGCGTTTAATGCAAGATATGGTAAAGCTAATTCGGTAGAAGATTTTACATTTCGTTCGCAAATATCAAATTACGAAGCTACACGTGCAATGTTTGAGGCTTTTGAGGTAAATAAATTTCAAACTACAGGAGTAATACAATGGATGCTTAACTCAGCTTGGCCTGAA
>CAYRJP010000036.1:3346-11876 GCA_964424425.1 uncultured Bacteroidales bacterium
GATAAAATATCAACAACATACTTTTTATATCTTAAAGCATCTGATAATTCAGGTAATGAAATAGCAAATAATTTTTATTGGCTTTCAACAAAGCCCGATGTGCCTGATTGGGAGAAATCAAGCTGGGTTACAACTCCTTATAAATCATATGCCGATTTTACTCAACTTAACAGCATGTCGCAAGTTGATGTTAAATATAATTTTAATCAAAATACCGATGCCGAAGGAAATGTTATTGTAACTTGTAATATTGAAAATATTTCGGATAAAATAGCTTTTTTTATCGAACTTTCGGTAAAAGATAAACAAACTAATCAAACCATATTGCCTGTATTCTGGAGTGATAATTATTTATCGTTAATTCCGAGAGAAAAGAAAACTGTTTCGGCAAAATTACCTGCAAAATACGTTACAGGCAAAGAATTAAAATTTGAAATTAAAGGGTTGAATATAAAATAGAAAACATTAATTATGAATAGTAAAAGAAATTACGGAATTGTAGTATTAATATTAGTAACATTTTTTGTTATATCATTTTTAACAAATATACTGGGAACATTAAATCCGAGTGTTTCAAAAAGTTTTAACCTAAGTGAAACAATGGCAGGATTTTTACCTTTTTCATTCTTTATAGCCTATGGTGTTATGTCTATACCATCAGGGTTTATGGTAGAACGTTTCGGTGAAAAAAGAATGATGCTTTTTGCTTTTGTTTTGGCATTGGTTGCATCAATACTGTTTGTAGGAGTTCCTACATTCGGAGTGTTTATGTTTTCACTGTTTACCATTGGAACAGGCATGGCAGTTTTGCAAGTGGTAATAAATCCGTTGTTGCGTGTTAGCGGTGGTGAAGAACATTATGCATTTACATCGGTATTGGCACAATTGGTTTTTGGTGCGGCATCGTTTGTAAGCCCTAGAGTTTACACATGGTTGGTAGTAGGTATGGATAAGCCGACTGCAGAACAAGGCGGAATTTTAACTTTGATGTCAAAAATAGTTCCTACTGATTTGCATTGGGTATCAATGTATTGGGTGTTTGCTCTTTTTAGTTTAATTATGGTTTTTGTAATTTTTGTTACACGATTTCCTAAAGTTGAATTAAACGAAGATGAAAAAGTAGGTTCAAAAGACAGTTATATACATTTGTTTAAAAATAAATTTGTAATTCTTTATTTCTTAGGAATATTTGCTTACGTAGGATTGGAGCAAGGTATATCTTATTGGATGACTAAATTTTTACAAGTGTATCATAATATTGATGCCAATACAATAGGTGCCGGAGCTGTCGGAAATTTTTGGGGATTAATGACAATAGGTGGAGTATTGGGATTGATTCTTCTTAAAATATTAGACAGTAAAATAGTATTACAACTGTTTACATCGTTGGCAATAGTAAGTTTAGCTATTGCTTTATTTGGTAGTGCTCATGTTTCTTTGTTATCATTTCAAATGAGCGGTTTCTTTTTGTCGGTAATGTATCCGGTAATATTATCGTTGGCACTAAATTCAGTAACGGAACATCACGGTTCATTTGCCGGAATTTTAATGACAGGTATTATGGGTGGAGCTGTTGTGCAACTATTGATAGGTGCTATCAGCGATTTTACATCGTTAAAAGTAGGAATGGCATTCAATTTTGTTTTGTTAGCGTATATTTTAAGTATAGGTTTTTGGGCAAAGCCGTTGATAAAAAATCAAACAATATCTCTTAAACGAGAAAAAGAAAATAAAGAATAAAACTTAAATAAAGTAAAACATTATAATCTGTTATGATTTTTCAGAACACTGACATAAATCAAACTTTAATCGGAGTATTTCTTGGCGGGAAATCGCTAATGGCAGGTAAGGTTAAGAACGGGAAACTTGAAAAAAAGGTTAACAAAATAATTAATAACCTTGCTTCGGAGGAAGAGATACTTAAAGAGGTAATTGATGTGATTCAACAAGTTTTTGATGAAGATGTTGAAGGTATTGGAGTTGGTGTTCCAAGTTTGGTAAATGTAAGTAAAGGAATAGTTTATAATGTGTCGAATATCCCTTCGTGGCAAGAGGTGCATTTAAAAGCAATTCTTGAAGACAGATTTAAAGTAAATGTATTGCTTAATAACGATGCAAACTGTTTTGTGGTAGGTGAAAAATATTTCGGTGAAGCAAAAAATTATTCCGATATAGTAGGTTTAATTCTCGGAGTAGGTTTTGGAACAGGTATTATTACCAATAATCAATTGTATTCCGGACATAATTGTGGAGCCGGTGAATTTGGCTCTATTCCTTATATGGAATACGATTATGAATACTATTGCAGCGAAAGATACTTTGTTAATAAATACGGAGAAACCTATTCGGAATTTTATAGACGAGCATTGCATAATGATAAAATTTCAATTGCAATTTTTGAACAATACGGTATAAACTTAGGGAATGCAATTAAAACTATTTTGTATGCAATTGATCCTGAAATTATTGTTATAGGAGGACGTTTGGCAGAGGTATATAAATATTTTGAAAAAGATATGTGGAGAGTAGTAAAAACGTTTCCTTATAAACAGAGTGTTTCTCGATTACAGATAAAAGTTAGTAATCAGGCTGATATTGCCATAATGGGGGCAGCAGCATTATATTTGGATGCTTATAAATAAATAATATTAATCTTTAAAATAAATTAAATAAATATTTTAATTAAGAAAAAACTATGAAGACTTGCAACAAACAACGCAAAAGTTATCATTTTTTTACGACATTAAGTTTGTTTATACTTCTTTTTGTTTCGGTTAACGGTGCTTTTGCTCAGAATTTTACAGTTTCCGGTAATATTACCGATAAAACCGGAGAATCAATGATAGGTGTTAATATTGTAATAAAAGGAACAACAGCGGGAACAGTTACCGATTATATGGGAAACTATACTTTGCAGGCAAATGCAAACGATACTCTATTGGTTTCTTATATAGGGTACGAAAATCAAATAATTCCCGTAAACGGGCGAACAAAAATTGATATAGTATTAAAGTCTGATTTAAAAAGTATTGACGAGGTAGTAGTTGTCGGTTATGGTGTTCAAAAGAAAAGTGATGTAACCGGTTCGGTGGCATCAATTAAGTCTGAGGAACTTGAAAAAATGAAAGCACCAACAATAGACCAAGCAATGCAGGGACGTGCTGCCGGTGTTGTTGTTACTACAAATTCGGGAACTCCCGGTGCCGATATGTCAATTCGTGTTCGCGGAACAGGAACAATTAACGATTCCGACCCGTTATATGTTGTTGACGGAATGCCTGTTGATAATATGAACTTTATAAATCCGTCGGATATTGAGTCGATGGAAATTCTTAAAGATGCAGCGTCGTGTGCTATTTATGGAGCTAGAGGTGCTAATGGTGTTATTATTATTACCACAAAACAAGGTAAAGAAGGACAAGGACAAGTTAGTTTTGATGCCAGTTTCAGTTTAAGTCAACTGTATCATAAAATTGACTTGGCAAATGGTTCGCAATATGCTATGTTACGTGCTGAAGCTCTTAGTAATGCAGGAAGTTCTGTTCCTCCCGAATTGGAAGATTATATGTCTTTTGGTACCGGAACCGATTGGCAAGATGAAATTACACGTAATGCTTTTACTCAAAATTATAATGTATCGTTTAGAGGCGGTAGCGAAAGATTATCTTATTTTTTAAGTGTAAATAATATTAATCAAGAAGGTATTGTTCTTAAAACAGATTATAAAAGAACAGCATTACGTTTAAATACCAGTTATAAAGCAAAAGAATGGTTAACCGTAGGTGAAAATATCACTATTGAAAATCGTAAAACACATGAAGTTAGTGAAGGAAACGATTGGGATGCAGTATTTATTCGTGCGGTAAATTTTGAACCTACAACAGCTCCTCGTGACTCAAGCGGAAAATATAACGGTTCAAAATATACTTCAACAATAGCAAATCCTATTGCTCAAATTGATAATACAAATAATGAAGCAACAGGATTTAATATAATTGGTAATATTTATGCTGAATTTAATATTGTAAAAGGATTAAAATTTAAGTCTAATTACGGAGTAACTCACGGATATGACAGATACTGGGAGTTTCAACCTACTTACTTTGTTAAGACAGGAGATGAACGTGGTGTTAACAGTTTATATGAAAGTTATTCTGTCGGTGGTACGCAAAACTGGACTAATTATTTTACATATACTAATACTTTTGGTAGCAATCACTATTTGAATCTTTTATTAGGAAGTGAGATGTATCAAGAGAATTATAAATTTATGGGTGCTACAGGAGTCGACTTAGTATCAAATAATCCCGATTTGGCAACTTTTGATAATCTTAGAAATAATCAAGCAACTCCCGAAGGAAGTTACTATCAATCACGTCGTGCTTCGTATATGACAAGAGTAAGTTATTCATTTAAAGATAAATATCTTGCACAAATAAATTATCGTATTGACGGTTCTTCAAATTTTGCAAAAGCACACAGATACGGACATTTTCCATCATTTTCTCTTGGTTGGAAAATGTCAGAAGAGCAATTTTTAAAAGATATAGCATTTTTAAGCAATTTAAAACTTAGAGCAGGGTGGGGTAAAGTAGGTAACGATAGAATTACTCCTTTTGCATTCTATTCTGTATCAAGAGGAGGAGCTGATTATGTTATAAATAATGAAAATGTAGGAGGAACTAGTTTCCCGCAATTGGTGAATAATGATATAAGATGGGAAAGCACGGTTACTACAAATATAGCAATTGATGCAGCTTTTTTTGCTGATAAAGTGTCTTTTACCATAGACTTTTATAACAAAAAAACATCGGATATGCTTATAAAGACAGAATTGCCGGGAGCAGTTGGTGCCGAAGAATATCCTTGGACAAATCAAGGAAGAATGGATAATAAAGGTTTTGAGGTAGAGCTAGGATATAAAGAGATGTTTGGTAATTGGAAATTCAGTGTTTCAGGAAATTTTGCTTATAATAAAAATGAAGTTACCGATTTAGGTATAGCTGATTATATTGTTAGTGCTGATTTTCAAAATGTAAAAATGATTTCAAGAACAGAAGTTGGTCGTCCTGTAGCTTCATTTTACGGTTACCGTGCAATAGGACTATTTCAAAATCAAGCAGAAGTAGATGCTTATGTAAAACCGGATGGACAGCCTATTCAAAGATATGCAAAACCCGGTGATATAAAATATTTAGCCGATGATGACGGTAATTTGGTTATGGATTTTATTGGAAGTCCATTGCCCGATTTTACTTATGGTTTAAACTTTAAAGTAGATTATCGAGGTTTTGATTTTACTATGTTTTTACAAGGTGTTTATGGTAACGAAGTATTTAATACTACCAAGTATTATACCAATAATCCCAGTGCCAGATATAATCTATCTGCTGATATGATTAAAAGATGTATGGTTGATGATGCAGGTAATGTTGTTAATAATGTTAATGATCCTAATCTAGCTAGATTAGATGTTACAGATCAACAAAATGGATATTTATCAGATCGTTTTGTGGAAGACGGTTCGTATTTAAGAGTTAAAAACTTGCAATTGGGATATACACTACCCCAAAATTTATTGTCAACATTAAAAATACAAAACCTTAGAATATTTATAGGTGTAACTAACCTGTTTACTTTTACAAAATATACCGGACTCGATCCTGAGGTGGGTATAGGTTTAGATGATAATACAGGAGAAAGAAATCCTTTGGATATAGGTATTGATAGAGTTAAATATCCTCAACCGCGAACTTATATGGCAGGTATATCTTTAACTTTTTAAAAAAAAATTAGTAAATTGAATTTTGATAAAAAATTGTTAATACAAAAAATAAAAAAATGAAAACAAAATATAAAATATTATTAATAGCAATACTTCTGAGCTTTGGTTATGGTTGTTCCGAAGACTTCTTTGATATTAAACCTCCTACTTTAATTGAAGATGAATATTATAAAGATAAAGATAATGTTTATATGGCTGTTATCGGTTGTTACGATGTTTTAGGTTGGGATAGTAAACATAATACAGCTCCCTATTTCTTTGGTGATATTATTGGGCGAGATGCTTATAAAGGAGGAGATGAAGGGAGTGACCAACCGTGGATGGATGGTTTAATTGATTTTTCTTATCCTCCCGGAGGTAAAGAGTTGAATACCTTATGGGAAAATGATTATATTGCAATTAATCGTTGTAATAAGTTTCTCTCTAATATTGATAAGATGGTAAGTGTTCCATCAGACACTTTAAACAGATATATAGCCGAAGTAAAATTTTTAAGAGCATATTTTCATTTTGAACTTGTAAAAATATTTGGTGAAGTACCTTTGGTTGATCATCTTTTATTGCCCGATGAGTATGTTGCTAAGAAAGCAACTTTTGAAGAACTTTATGCTTTTTTAGAGAAGGATTTTAAAGAAGCAATAAACGGGCTTCCTGTTCGTTCTGATGTAGAAAAAGCAAATGAATTTGGTAGAGTAACAAAAGGAGCAGCACAAGCTATGTTGGCTAAAGTATATCTTTATCAAAAGAAATGGCAAGAAGCAGCTGATTTGACAGATGAAATTATTGCTTCGGGCGAATATGAATTATTGCCTAATTATGCCGATGTATTTAAATTGGAAAATGAACATAATAAAGAGCTTATTTTTGAAATAGAATTTAAAAATCAATTAAATGATTGGGGTAATGAAAGTAATGGAACTTTAATAGTAGTATATCTTCAAGCAAGAAATCCATATACAGTTGGGAACGGTTCTGGTTGGGGATTTGATTGTCCTACTCAAGAATTTGCCGATGAATTTGAATCGGGTGATATTCGTAAAAAAGCTACTATTATATTCGATGGCGATACTCTTTATAAAGGAACTCCCGATGAAATAGTTTATCATATGAATTATAATGCTTCTGGAAGAAATTACGATAAAATGCTTAGTAAAAAATATAATTTACCTAAATCACAACAAGCAATCAATGAAGCAGATCAACCAAAAAATTGGATAGTTTGTCGTTATGCTCAGGTTTTACTTTGGAATGCCGAAGCAAAAGCTCATATTGGAGGAGATTGGCAAACACCGCTTAATCAGGTTCGTGCTCGTGCCGGATTAGCTGCAACTACCGAAACTGATGCTTTAAAAGCAATTTATCACGAACAACGTGTAGAACTTGGTATGGAAGGACAACGTTTTTGGGAAGTAGTACGTCAAGGTAGAGGAGAAACTGTATTTAATTCTCTTAATAATTCTCATATTAAAGGAAAATTTGTGGAAGGTGTTAATAACTATTTTCCTATACCTCAAATACAATTAGACCTTAACGGAGGTGGATTTTAAGTAAATGGAACTAATAATAATTTTTTAATTTTTAAACCAATAAAATTTTGTATTATGAAAAAACAATTTTTATTTCTAATGATGGCTATATTTATAGGATTATGGTCATGTAAAAAAGATGAAGACGATAATACGGTAAAAGACTTGAAAGTTAATTTTACTGTAGGAGAAAAAAATTTAGTATCTTTTACAGCAAGTGCAACTAATGCCAATACTTACTCTTGGGATTTTGCCGATGGCAATACAGGTAGTGGAGCTGCAGTTAAACATAAATTTAAAATGGCAGGAACTTATAAGGTAAAATGTACAGCAACAGGACAAACAAACAGTATTTCTAAAACTGTTGATGTTAAAGTTACATATAAAGATCCTTCAGTTTATAATATAGTATCAAAATTGCTTGTAGGTTTTACTGATGAAAATCCTGAAGGTACTGCTGTTTGGAGATGGGCGGCTGATACTTGTATGTTTAGTTGTGGGCCTAAGACACATGTTTATACTGCCGGTGGAGATACTGCTGATTATGATATCTTTGATGTGTATGACGATTCATGGTGGCATAATAATGCTAACGAGCCGATTAATGATGAAGCCTTAGATGATGAGTATTCTTTTAGATTAAATCAAAATTTTGAATATGTAAACAGCTATAAAGAAACAGGTTTTATGTGGAACTGGGCTTGGGCTAAATATACTTTAAATCAGACTGTTGAAGAGTGGGGTGATGTAGCTCTTCTTCAACCTTCAGATACTGTTACAAGTTGGGAATTAGAGATTAAAGATATTCCTGCTGATTCTACTTTCAGAACGATTGTTAATGGTCAACCGGAAACAAACGCTTATATTATTCATATAAAAGGTGGTCAATATTTAGGAATAGCTTCAGCTGCTTCAAGAAGTAATGATGCTCACTGGTATCAAATAATCAGAATTGATAGTGATACTTTAAAAATTCGTTATGATAATACTTATCCTCAAGATTTAACACCTGACCCAAATTGGAAAGATTCTCATCCTCTTGGAGAAGGAGAATGGGGTTATATTACTTTTGTAAAGTCTAATTAATTAAAAATAATTTTTAAATCTTAGTTTAAAAATTTGGTTTAGGTTTTTACTACCCGCTGTGCAAAACGCCGGCGGGTAGTTTTAAAAACACCTTTCTTTCATATTATTGTTAACTCATTGATTAATTTTTTTT
>CAYRJP010000036.1:11976-15952 GCA_964424425.1 uncultured Bacteroidales bacterium
CAAAATGAAATGGATGCTAAAGTAATAAGCTTTTACAGAGCTTGGCGTAGCAGATATCTAAAAGCATTTAACGACTCTATGTATTATGTGCATTATACACGTGAATATCACGTAGGCAATGCAATATCATGTTCCGAAGGTCACGGTTTCGGAATGGTAATTACTGCTCTTATGGCAGGTGTTGATACAACATCTTACGACGATTTTATTAAATTGTATAAATGGTATGACAATCACCGTAGTCGTATCAACAATAACTTAATGGCTTGGCAACAGAATAAATGGGGAGGCAACTCAAACGGTGCCGATTCGGCTACCGACGGAGATTTGGATATTGCTTATGCTCTGCTATTAGCTCATTATCAGTGGGGTAGTGACGGAGAAGTTGATTTTTTGGAAGAAGCAAAAAAAATTATTGAAGGAATTTATCAATCAGACATTAGTGCAAAATATAAAGTAACAGAACTTGGTGATTGGGCAACATCAGGCAGGCATGCTCGCGGCACACGATTTTGCGATTTTATGTTAGACCATATGAGAGCATTTAAAATTGCCACCGGTGATAATAAATGGGATGAAATAATAGATACATCATATAGTGTTATTAACACAGTAGCTAACTCTGCAACAGGACTTTTACCCGATTTTGCTATTTACAATTTGGATGATAATAAATTTGAACCGGCTACACCTAATTTTCTTGAAAGTGAAAACGATGGAGACTATTATTATAATTCTTGTCGTTCGCCTTGGCGAATAGCAACTGACTATATTGTTTACGGCGACACGGGAGCATTAGCTGTTTTAACAAGATTAAACCGGTGGATTATTCAAAAAACAGATAATAAACCATCAAAAATCAGAGCAGGATATAAATTAGACGGCACGCAATTATACGGTTATGATGATATGGCTTTTACTGCACCATTTGGTGTTTGTGCAATGGTTGACCCGCAAAATCAAGAATGGCTTGATGCAATGTGGAATAGAATAATAAACAAAAGTATAAGTTCGGAACAATATTTCGGAAATAGTATTAAGATGTTGTCAATTATTACAATGTCGGGTAATTGGTGGAAGCCTGAATAGAACTTATTTTTCAAAAAAAGAATAAAATATATAAAATGAATAAAACTACTCAAACTACTTTAATAATATTTCTTGTAATAATATTACAAATATTTGGTGCTGCATGTAGCAAAGAAAATACTCCTGAATCGGCATCGGATAAAACACAAAATGATACAATACCACAAGATACAACTCAAAATGATACAACCGATAATGATACTTTGAGTATTCCCGATAGAGCATTTGGAGCAGGATTCAGATATTCCGATTATGGACCCGAATATAATCCGGGTGAAGCATATTGGTGGAATATTGGTATTAGAATAGCTGATGATTTCGGTAAAAATGCAACCCCTGAAAGTATTTGGATATTGGGAACATTGCAATCTAACGGAGTTTATTTGAATTTTCCCGTAACAACATCGGCAAATTATATTACATGTTCAACTGTTGACGAAAATGAAAATATTCTTTGCCATTTTGATACTCTCGGATATAAAGTATGGTTGCAAGTAGAACCGGGAATGGCTAATATTGATACATTAATAAATTTAGTATTAAGCAGATACTCACATCATAAATGTATAAAAGGCTTTGGTGTAGATGTTGAATGGCATAAATCAGATGATCCCGATCAAGGAGTTGCGGTTACCGATGAAATGGCTGCAAAATGGGTTTCTGAGGTAAGAGAATTTAATCCTGATTATAAAATATTCCTTAAGCATTGGTTAATAAGTAAAATGCCGTTAACCGAACGAGACGGTATTGTATTTATTGACGATAGCCAAATGTTTGAGAGAATGGAAGATATGATAAATGAATTTAAAGAGTGGGGAGAGGCTTTTGCTCCGGCTAAAGTCGGATTTCAATATGGTTATTCGGATGATAGAAAATGGTGGAAAGAATTTAAAAATCCGAATCTAACAATAGGTTCTGAGATTTTAAATAAAATACCTAATGCAGAATCTTTGTATTGGGTTGATTTTACGCTATTGGATGTTTATCCTCCTGAAAAATAAAACATAAAAAAGTTAAATAAAATGAGACTGATTATTCAAAATGATTATCAAAAAGCATCAAAGTGGACGGCATATTATATTGCCCGTAAGATTTTAAAATTTAATCCTGCAGCTGATAAGCCTTTTGTGTTAGGGTTGCCAACAGGTTCATCTCCAATTGGAGTTTACAAAGAACTGGTAAATTTATATAATGAAGGTATAATATCATTTAAAAATGTAGTAACATTTAATATGGATGAATATATAGGAATACCGCAAGATCATCCGCAATCGTATTATACTTTTATGCATGAAACATTTTTTAATCATATTGATATTCCTAAGGGAAATATAAATATTCTTAACGGTAATGCTTCCGATTTAATTAAAGAGTGTGATGATTATGAGGCAAAAATTAAATCTTATGGAGGTATTCGTTTGTTTCTTGGAGGAATAGGTCCTGATGGTCACCTTGCTTTTAATGAACCGGGGTCTTCGTTATCATCTCGAACCAGAATAAAAACATTAACACAAGATACCATAATAGCAAATTCGCGTTTTTTTGATAATGATATAAATAAAGTTCCTAAAACAGCATTGACAGTAGGAGTGGGGACAATATTAGATTCGCGGGAAGTTGTTATTATTGCTACAGGACATAATAAAGCAACGGCTATTCATCATGCTATTGAGCGAGGTGTAAATCATATGTGGACAGTAAGTGCTTTGCAATTACACAATAAAGGGATGATGATATGTGATGATGAGGCTGTTTATGAATTAAAATACAGTACAGTTAAGTATTTTAAAGATATAGAGTCAAATAATTTAGAACCTGAAAAATTAATTAAAGATTTTATTAAATAAATATTAAATAAAATGAGTCACGATTATGCAATAGGTGTTGATTTGGGGGGGACTAATATCAGAGCCGGATTGGTAAAAGGAACAGAATTAGTTAAATATGCATCATCAAAAACACCACAAGGAGAAGATGTTGAACAAGAGATAATTAAAAGTATTATTAATACAATTGCTGATGTATTTGTAGAAGGTGTTAGTGGAATAGGTATAGGAATACCGGGACTTTTTGATAATAAAACCGGTATAATACATTCAATTGTAAATATTAAAAGTTTTACAAAAGTACCGATTAGAGATATTTTATCATCTCATTTTGAAGTACCTGTTTTTATTAATAATGATGTCAACTGTTTTGTTTTAGGTGAGAAGCATTTCGGTGCAGGAATTGGGTATAACAATATGGTAGGATTGTCAATAGGTACCGGAATGGGAGCAGGTATTATTTCGGGTGGTAATTTATTAAGTGATGCAAATGGAGGTTCCGGTGAATTTGGTGAAATTCCTTATCTGGATTCAAATTTTGAAAATTATTGTAGCGGACAGTTCTTTATAAATAAATATAATATCTCGGGTGAGCAGATGTTTAAAAAGGCTAAAGAAGGTGATGCTAATGCCATTCAAGTTTTTAAAGAATTAGGAACTCATCTCGGGAAAGTAATAAAACTTATAGTATTGGCATTCGACCCCGAAATTATTGTATTAGGAGGTTCTGTTGCCAAATCAAAAGAATTTTTTCATAATGCAATGATTGAAGAAAGCAAAAAGAATTTTTCTTTTCAAGATTCCATTAATAAGTTGCAAATAAAATATTCACAAGAAAAAAACAGTCCTATTTTAGGAGCAACAAAATTAATTGTGCGTCAGTCAGTATCTGTAATATAATATTTTTGGAATAGCTTATGTTATAATTATTATTAACTATGCAATATTAGAGACTGCTTAAAGGCTGTTATTTCAAAAGAAAGTTGAAAATTTCTTAGTGAATAAAAGTATATTTTTAAACAGATTACGACAGGTTTAGCTTTTGTTATGCCTGTTTTTTT
>CAYRJP010000037.1:0-3536 GCA_964424425.1 uncultured Bacteroidales bacterium
AACATCTTTTTAAAATGTATTATTTTCTTTGAAATTGTAAAATTTTAATATTCTTTTGCACTCGATTTTATACGATAAATGTATTAACACAATGGAGGTTTTTAATACTATACAAAACATAAAAAGTTTTGTTGATAAACATAAAAACAATAATAAAACAGTTGGTTTTGTTCCCACAATGGGTGCATTACACCAAGGGCATTTATCGTTAATTGATAAATCAATTGCTGATACCGATATAACCATAGCCAGTATTTTTGTTAATCCTACACAGTTTAACAACCCTGACGATTTAAAAAACTATCCGCGAAATATTGATGTCGATTTAAAACTTTTGGAAAAACAAGGTTGTCATGCGGTATTTATTCCTTCGGAGCAAGAAATGTATCCTGAAAAAGATACCCGTATTTTCGATTTTGACGGATTAGATTTATTAATGGAAGGCGAACATCGTCCCGGACATTTCAACGGAGTAGCTCAAATAGTATCAAAACTGTTTGATGTCGTTAATCCGCATAAAGCATTTTTCGGACAAAAAGACTTTCAACAAGTAGCAATTATTCGAAAAATGGTTGAGAAACTAAATTACAACATTGATATTGTAGCTTGCAATATAATCAGAGAACCCGACGGACTGGCAATGAGTTCTCGAAATTTACTGTTAACGCCGGAACACCGAAGAGTTGCTCCAATAATTTATAAAACATTATTACACAGCAATAATTTTTTTAATACTTTTACATCGGTTGAAGAATTAAAAGATTTTGTTTATTCACAAATAAACAATACAGGCTTGTTAAATGTTGAATATTTTGAGATTGTTGATGAAAAAACATTACAACCTGTAAAAGAGTTGAAAAAAAGACAAAAAATAGTTGGCAGCATAGCCGTATGGGCAGGAAAAGTAAGATTAATAGATAATATCATTTATAATTATTAACTTTGTAGTCTGAAATATTAATTTCTATTGATATTAAAAGCTAATTATTACTATACAAAAATGAACATAGAGGTAGTAAAATCAAAGATACATAAAGCTCGTGTTACTGAAGCAAATCTTCAGTATGTCGGTAGTATAACTATTGACGAAGACTTAATGGATGCAGCAAATATAATAGAAAATGAGAAGGTGCAAGTTGTTAACATTAACAACGGAGAGCGTCTTGAAACTTATGTTATTAAGGGCGAACGCGGTTCAGGCTCAATTTGCTTGAACGGACCTGCTGCTCGTAAAGTTGAGGTTGGCGATATTGTTATCATAATTTCATACGCAAGTATGGATTTTGAAGAAGCCAAAAAATTCAAACCCTCATTTATCTTTCCCGATATTGAAACAAATTCTATCGTAGAATAGTATTTTATGCCTTATTTAGATTTTATAGAATCAAAAATTTATAAGCCGGAACAAATAAACCGGCTTCTTTCATTATGGCGTTTTAAAAACGAAAAAATTGTTTTTACAAACGGTTGTTTCGATGTTGTCCATCAAGGACACGTTATTTATCTAACAAAAGCTGCCGACTTAGGAACAAAATTAATTATCGGATTAAACACCGATGCTTCGGTAAAAAGATTGAAAGGAGAAAATCGTCCCGTAAATAATCAAGATGCAAGAGCTGTTTTACTTGCTTCTTTTAGCTTTATTGATGCCGTTGTATTTTTCGATGATGATACTCCTTATAAACTTATTAAAACGGTAAAACCCGATTTTCTTGTAAAAGGAGGTGATTATAAACCCGAAGAAATTGTAGGTTACGATATTGTTAAACAAAACAACGGCAAAATAGTTACAATAGATTTTGTTAAAGGCTATTCCTCTACTTCAATCATAAAAAAAAGCGGATTAATGTAATTTTTTTTGTTGCCGCAAATTTATTATTATTTTTGTATAAGTAATTGATTGTAAAACCGGAATATATAGTTTCCCGTGTAAACTAAAAAATACAATAATGAAGAATTATTATATAGTAATAATATTACTTTTTACTCTTGCTTTATCAGCGTGTCGTGGCGACCAACAAAATAAATTAATCGGCGTTTGGGAACAAATACCATTTACCGAACCCGATTCAATACACACTTATTGGCAATTCTTTGCCGGTGATGCTTTGTTTATTTATACAATAGATGAAGCTATGAAAGATACTACTAAATTTTTAAAGTTTGCATACAATGTTGATGGTTCTACTTTTACAGTATTAACCGGTCAAGATGACCCTCCGTATTCTTCAGCTGCTCCCGATGCCAGAGGAGAATATTGGATTGATGAATTATCAAACAGTAATTTAAAAATAACTAAAAGAAAACATCCCGATGGAACTACCGATGCTGTTTATATGCGTATAGAATTAGTTAAACGTTAAAATGGCAAAAACCAAAACAGTTTATGTTTGTCAAAATTGCGGAGCATCATCGTCCAAATGGATAGGTAAATGCCCGTCGTGTAACGAATGGAACACATATTCGGAAGAAATTGTTACCAAAACGGCAAAATCACCGGCTCTTGCTTACTCTTCTGCTACAGGCAATAAACCTGTTTTATTAAATAATATTAATGAAACACAACAAGTTCGCATTTCAACCAAAAGTGATGAATTTGACAGAGTTTTAGGCGGAGGATTGGTTCCGGGCTCAGTGTCTTTGATAGGAGGAGAACCGGGAATAGGAAAATCAACACTTTTACTTCAAATATCAGGTAACTTTTCGGGCAAAGTTCTTTATGTATCAGGCGAAGAGAGTGCATCTCAAATAAAAATGAGAGCAAAAAGATTAAAAGCAAACAATGAACAATTGTATTTTTTGTCAGAAGTTTTAACCGAATCAATAATTAACCACAGTAAAAACATACAACCTCAGATTCTGATAGTTGACTCGGTTCAAACACTCCGAACCGAATTTATTGACTCATCTCCGGGAACAGTTTCTCAAATACGAGAGTGCTCTACCCTTTTATTGCAATATGCTAAAGAGAGTAATATCCCTGTTTTACTTGTGGGACATATTACCAAAGAAGGTTCTTTAGCAGGTCCAAAAGTGTTGGAACACATTGTTGACACTGTTCTTCAATTCGAAGGAGACAATAACTTTAATTATCGTATTATCAGAGCCATAAAAAACCGTTTCGGTTCTACTTCCGAGATAGGAATTTTTGAAATGCAAACAACAGGTTTACGAGAAGTTTCCAATCCTTCAGAATTTTTACTTTCAAATCATGCCGAACAATACAGCGGAATAGCCACTTGTGCAGCAATAGAAGGAATCAGACCTTTTTTGATTGAAGTGCAAGCATTGGTCAGTTCGGCAGTTTACGGAACACCTCAACGTTCATCAACGGGATTTGATACACGCAGACTTAATATGTTACTTGCTGTTATGGAAAAACGGGTAGGTTTTCGTTTGTCAACAAAAGATGTATTTTTAAATATTGCCGGAGGATTAAAAGTTACCGATACCGCCACCGATTTGGCTGTTCTTTGTGCAATACTATCTTCGGATGTTGATAAAGCAATATTACAAGGAACCTGTTTTACCGGCGA
>CAYRJP010000037.1:3636-15642 GCA_964424425.1 uncultured Bacteroidales bacterium
CTGTCTTCTGCTCCTGTCCACACTCCGGAAACAAGATTAGGAGTAACACCCATAAACCAACCATCGGATTGATTTTGAGTTGTTCCGGTTTTTGCAGCAATTTCAGCATTAATTTTATAAGGATAATTATCCGACCACAATCTTACAGCTGTCCCTTTTCTATAAACACCTTCAAGCATTTGAAGCATTAAATATGCTGTTCGCTCATTAATAGCCTCATTCTTTTTAGGAATAAATGTAGCCAACACATTACCGTTTTTATCTTCAATACGTGTCACAAAAACAGGTTGAATATAAACTCCTTTATTGGCATAAGTTCCATAAGCCCCAACAAGTTCATATAATGATAAATCCGCAACACCTAAAGCTATAGACAATACCTCGGGAATTGGGCTTGTAACACCCATATTTCTTGCTATTTCAATAACTCCTTTGGGTCCAAATTGTCCCATAAGCCATGCAGTAATATTATTTAAAGAGTTACGCAAGCCAAAACGCAACGACACCATTTTTCGCTCATATTTGGAACTACTCCCACTATTAGGAGTCCACTTAACACCCGATGTAGGATCGGTTAAAGTAATAGCAACATTAGGCACTTGATAACACGGCGAATATCCGTCACGCATTGCCAATGTATATAAAAAAGGTTTAAATGTTGAACCTACCTGCCGCCTTGCTTGTGTTACATGGTCATACTGAAAATGTGAATAATTAATTCCTCCTACATATGCTTTAACATATCCTGTATGCGGATCCATTGACATTAATCCCGACAATAAAAAATGCTTATAATATCGTATCGAATCCATTGGCGTCATTACGGTATCAATATCACCGTTCCAACTGAAAACAGTCATTTCTGCCGGAGTATTAAATACTTTTTCAATCTCATTAAGAGATAAATTTTGTTTTTTGAGGATTCTGTATCTTTCGCTGCGTTTCATCGAAAGAGTCATTATTTTTCTTATCTGTTCACTTGATAAATCAGATGAAAACGGAGCATTTTTTTGATACTTTTTTTCTCTGTCAAAAGCTACTTGTAATTTATTTTTTAAATATTCTTTAATAGCCTCTTCGGCATATTTTTGCATCTTTGAATTTATTGTGGTATAAATTCGTAATCCGTCTTTATATAAGTTGTAATTTTCACCACTGGGTTTAAAATTTTTATTACACCACCCGTATAACGGGTCTGTTTCCCATTTTAAACTGTCTTCTTTATATGAATCGTAACTATAATATCTTTCACGAACAGGCTTATGTCTGGTTAAAGTTGTTCGTAAATATTCTCTGAAATAAGTTGCTGAACCAAGTTTATGGTCAACTTTTTGATAATTTAATTCAAGAGGCAGTTTTTTTAATGAATCATATTGAACTTGAGTAAGTTTTTTATTCTTTAGCATTTGATAAAGCACAACATTTCTACGATGTAGCGTAGTATCAGGACGACGCAAAGGGTTAAACAATGAAGGATTTTTTGCCATTCCTACTAACATTGCCGCTTCTTCAATTTTAAGCTCATTGGGATTGCAATTAAAATATACTTTTGATGCTGATTTAATTCCCACAGCAAGATTTAAAAAATCAAACTGATTAAAATACATTGCAATTATCTCATTTTTTGTATAACTCCTTTCAAGTTTTACAGCAATTACCCATTCTCTAAACTTTCGTAATGCTATCTGAACCGGATTATCAAAACGCTCACGCGGGAAAAGCATTTTTGCCAATTGCTGTGATATTGTGCTACCTCCACCGGCATTTTCATTTCCCGAAAGGATAGTTACAAAAAATACACGCATTAATCCTATAAAATCAATACCCGAATGATTATAAAATCTTTTATCTTCGGTAGAAACCAATGCATCGGTCAAATATGGCGACAATTGAGAATACTCCACCGTCGAGCGATTTTCTTTAAAAAATGTTCCGAGAATTACACCATCTTCGGTGTAAACTTCTGTAGCAAGACTGCTTTTAGGATTTTCAAGTTGCTCAAATGTGGGCATAAAACCCAAGTTTCCTCTTGAAATATTAAAAAACAGTAAGATTATACATAAAACAGGAAAAATAATTATTGACCAAATTAATATTCTGTTTTTTAAATTAATTGATGAAATCTTTACCATATTTTAACGATTTTATAGAATTTTGCCATAAAAGTAATAATCATATCTAAATTTCATAAATATATAACAATTTTATTTTATCTTTTCCTTTATCAATTATAATGTTAAATCAATTAATATCAGATTATTAATTGATTAAGATAAAATAGTTTTTTATAAATAAACATTGTATTTTCATTGAATAAATTTACTGCCGGAAAGGTAAAGTATATTTGTTAAACACACATATATTTATAAATAAATTTGAACATAAGTATATAAATGATTTAATTTGCGAAAAATTTTATACTAATATGCAAGACAATTTGGTAATAGTTGAGTCACCTGCAAAAGCAAAAACAATAGAGAAATTTCTCGGGAAAGACTTTATGGTAATGTCAAGTTTCGGTCATATCCGAGATTTAGCAAAAAAAGATTTCGGTATAGATATCGAAAATGATTTTAAACCTAATTATCAGGTATCACCTGATAAAAAAAAGATAGTAACCGAACTGAAAAAACTGGCAAAAAATGCAAAGACAGTTTGGTTAGCTTCCGATGAAGACCGCGAAGGAGAAGCTATTGCTTGGCACTTGTTCGAAGTGTTAAAATTAGACAAATCAAAAACCAAACGAATTGTTTTTCATGAAATTACAAAAGATGCAATATTAGATGCCATAAAAAATCCTCGCGATATTGACGAAAATCTTGTAAATGCTCAACAAGCACGTAGAATACTCGACCGTTTGGTAGGATTTGAACTATCTCCTGTATTGTGGAAAAAAGTAAAACCTTCGCTTTCTGCCGGCAGAGTTCAATCTGTTGCCGTTAGATTAATTGTTGAAAGAGAAAGAGAAATAATAGCTTTTACTCCTGAATCAACATTCAGAGTTCAAGCCGATTTTATTAAAACAGAAGAGAAAAATATTAATCTTAAAGCAGAATTAAACAAACGATTTAAAAAAGAAACAGACGCAGAAAATTTCTTGTCTTTATGTAAAAATGCTGCGTTTACTGTTTCCGATATTTCAAAAAAACCCGCTAAACGTTCTCCTGCACCACCATTTACAACATCTACTTTACAGCAAGAGGCAAGTAGAAAATTCGGTTTTTCAGTTTCACAAACAATGACTCTGGCTCAAAAACTTTACGAAGCAGGAAAAATAACATACATGAGAACCGATTCGGTTAACCTTTCCGATTTGGCTGTAAATACCGCTGCTGCTGAAATAAAAAAAGAGTTTGGCGAAAAATATCTTAAAATCAGAAAATTTAAAACCAAAAGTAAAGGAGCACAAGAAGCTCACGAAGCAATAAGACCTACATATATAAATAAACATAATGTGTCGGGAACAGCTAACGAAAAAAAATTATATGAGCTTATTTGGAAACGAACTCTTGCCTCATTAATGAGTGATGCCGAACTTGAAAAAACTACTATAAACATTGATATTTCAGGTAGCGAAAATAAATTTGTTGCCAAAGGAGAAATGATAAAATTTGACGGTTTTTTAAAACTATATATCGAATCAACTGATGACGACGAAGAAGATGAAAAAGGAGGATTACTCCCTGAAATAAAAGCCGGCGAAAATCTTAACTACAATAAAATTACTGCTGTTCAAAAATTTTCATTATTCCCGCCAAGGTATAACGAAGCCAGTTTGGTAAGAAAACTTGAAGAACTCGGTATTGGTCGTCCGTCAACATACGCTCCGACAATAAGCACTATACAAAACAGAGGATATGTTATAAAAGAAGACCGCCCGGGCAAAGAGAGAAACTACAAAGTTTTTTCATTGACAGGACAATCTTTAAAAAAAGACGTTAAAACAGAAATTTACGGAGCTGAAAAAAGTAAATTATTCCCTACCGACATAGGTATGGTTGTAAACGACTATTTATTGGAATATTTTCCTAATATTTTAGACTATAATTTTACAGCAAGTGTTGAAGAAAAATTTGATAATATCGCAGAAGGAAAAGTAGTATGGAATAAAATGATAGATGCCTTTTATAAACCTTTTCATGCCGATATTAAAGAAGCATTGGAAGTTTCGGGAAGAAAAAGCGGCGAAAGACATTTAGGTGAAGACCCGAAAACAGGAAAACCTGTAATAGTAAAAATAGGTCGCTACGGACCTATGGCACAAATAGGCACAAACGATGATGAAGAAAAACCTAAATTTGCAGGATTGCGTCGCGACCAACATATTGAAACAATAACACTTGAAGAAGCTCTTGAATTGTTTAAATTACCTCGAGACTTAGGAGAATATGAAGGAAAAAAAGTTGTTGTGGCAATAGGCAGATTTGGTCCTTATGTTCGCCACGACAGTAAATTCTATTCTCTGAAAAAAAATATTGACGACCCTTATACCATAGAACTTGATAGAGCTATTGAACTTATTGAAGAAAAAAGAGAAGCGGATAAAAATAAAATAATAAATATTTTTAATTCCGACGAAGGTGAGATACAAGTTCTTAACGGCAGATTCGGTCCATATATTTCATTTAACAAAAAGAATTTTAAAATACCAAAAGATAAAGATGCAAAAACTCTTACGGTTGAAGATTGTATTGATTTAATAAAAAATCCTCCGCCAAAAAAGAGTCGTAAAAAAAAGAAATAATTATTTATGACTGAATTTACAGATTATTTTATTCCTGTTAATAATACAAAAAATAAACCTTTCTCCGAAGGCTCATTCGGGGAAAGGTTTGCTTTTAATAATGAGTTTAATAATGAAATACAAGTTGCACTTATAAGTATATCGGAAACAAGAAATTCTTACACCGGAAAATATAATACTAACACTAATCTTATACGGTCGTATTTATACAAACTCGCAAATATTGATAAAATAAACATAACAGACCTGGGAGAATTAAAATCCGGAAATAGTGTTAAAGATACTTATGCTTCAGTAAAAGACGTAACAAATTATTTATTGCAAAAAAATATAATACCTGTTTTCTTCGGAGGCTCACAAGATTTAACAATCCCTTTATTGCGAGGTTTTAATAACTTACACAATGAAATAGAATTAACTGTTGTTGATGCAAAAATTGATGCCATTGACAATGAATTTCATTCACAAAGTTATCTTAATCAAATTAACAATGAGTTTAATAAAGTGTTTGTCTCAATATTAGGATATCAATCTTATTTTGTGCCTAAACAAATAATTGCAACAGCAGAAAAAAACAATTGGGATTTATATCGTTTAGGGTTAATAAGAAATAATTTTAAACAAATAGAACCTATACTAAGAGATTCGGATATTGTTTCTTTTGATTTATCATCAATTCGACAATCTGACAATCCGGGGGCAGTTTTTCAAAGCCCTAACGGCTTATACGCAGAAGAGGCTTGCCAATTGGCAAATCTTTCGGGAATTAGTGATAAAATAAAAGTTTTTTCATTTTTTGAATATAATCACGACAATGATATACAAAAAAATTCCGCACACCTGTCAGCACAAATAATATGGTATTTTTTATTCGGTATTTCTCAACGAGAAAAAGATTATCCGATAAAAAATTTAAACGCTTATAAAAAAATTTTTGTTAAAATAGAAAAGACAGACTCGGAATTAATATTTTATAAAAATCCGATAAATAACCGATTTTGGGTAGAGATACCTGTTAAAAAGGGAGAAACAAAAATAATATCATGTAGCGAAAAGGACTATATAAAAGCATGTAACAACGAAATATCCGACAGAATTTGGAAAAACATAAGCAGAAATTTTTAATAAATAAAAATAACATATTACCTTTATGTATATTTTTTATATTTTTTAACAAAAAATGCTTAAACTTGCGTAAAGAATAATTTTTTATTTATTTTATCGTTTTAACCTAATATAAAAAGATTACAATAAATTGAATATTTTTAAATATATATTTATTATCTTAGGCATAAGTTTTTTGAGTAATGTGATGGCTCAAAACGGGAACTTTTCCAGTTTGCCAATGTTTAACCAAATGTATTATAACCCCGGATACGCCGGCGATGGTAATGATATTGAAGCACGAGTTTTGGTTAGAGAACAGTGGATGGGATTTCCCGGAGCACCAAGAACACAAACATTTAATGTTGATGCTCCGTTTAAGCTTTTCAGGCAAAAACACGGAGTCGGATTATCAATAGTTAATGATGTATTTGGAAATTTTAGTAACACTGAACTAAATATTTCGTATGCATACAGGAAAAGTTTAATACAAGGAGATTTAGGAATAGGAATAGGTTTAAATATGATAAGTCACTCTTTTGAAGCAAATTGGTTAGACCCCGAAGGTGGTAATGGAGGCACAGACGGATTAATTCCGACTAATGCATCTGTCAAGCCTTTATTATTTGATGCCAATATCGGATTATATTATAATTCTGATAATTTGTATTTAAGTATTTCAAGTAGAAATTTATTAAATACAGACGTTAAATATAGTAATGGGAGTAACCAATTATTAATCGGGCGGCAATTATATTTTAGCACAGGATATGAATATCAATTGGCAAATCCTCTTTTTTCAATACAACCGGGAGTATTTGTAGCAACAGATTTTTCTTCAACAGAACTTAGCGTATCAACATTAGTGACTTATAATAAAAGATTTTTTGGAGGACTTTCATACAAAATTACTGATGCAGTAATATTTATGGCAGGGATTTCATTACCCAGTGGTATTCATGCTGCAGTTTCTTACGATTTAACAACCTCTCGTATAATAAAA
The DNA here is from genome assembly GCA_964424425.1 of uncultured Bacteroidales bacterium. Taxonomy (GTDB): domain Bacteria; phylum Bacteroidota; class Bacteroidia; order Bacteroidales; family SZUA-534; genus GH45. The sequence goes on from CAYRJP010000037.1 coordinate 10,488, forward strand.
ATAGGTACAGGGTCGTTTGAATTTATGGCAGGATATTCTTTTAGTTTAGATATTGATAAAGATAATCGAAAATATAAAAGTGTAAGATTTCTTTAATTTGGTTTTTAATTTTATTTTGCTCATTTTTATATTTTAAAATATTTGGATAGACGATGAAAAATTTAGCAGTTTTAGGTATAACCTTATTGATGTTTGCAGGATGCTCAAATTATGAAGGTGGCGAATTAACAGGTGTTCAAGACAGATCACCATGGTATTCAGCTCCTCCTACCGGTATGGTTTTAATTCCCAAAGGTAGTTACAGAATGGGTCCTGATGCACAAGATGTTCCATGGGCAAATACAGCTTTGTCAAAAAATGTGTCAATAGCAGCCTTTTGGATGGACGAAACAGAAATAACAAATAATGAATATCGCCAGTTTGTTTACTGGGTTAGAGATTCATTAGCTTATCGTTTACTTGGTGAGCAAATAGATGAGTATCTTATATCCGAAGACCAATACGGAGAAGAGATAGATCCTCCTTATATTAATTGGGATGAAGAAATTATTTGGAACGATCAAGAACAAAACGAAATACTTGAAGACATGTTTTATCCTGAACATGAAAGATATTACAGAAGAAAAACAATTGACCCCAGAAAATTAAATTACGAATATTTTTGGATTGACTATAAACAAGCAGCTCAAAAATTTGTATTTGATAATGAAAATCGTCGCCACTATAATTATAAAACAGGTCAATATGATGGTGAAATAGTTGATCTTAACGGTAAAAAAATTCCTATTAAAGATAGAAGTTCATTTATTATGAGAGATATGGTAAATGTTTATCCCGACACATTATGTTGGATAAGTGATTTCTCATATTCATATAATGAACCAATGACTAATATGTATTTTTGGAATCCTGCTTTTGACAATTATCCTGTTGTCGGAGTAACATGGAAACAAGCCTCAGCCTTTTCAAATTGGAGAACACACTATATGAATTCTTATTTAGCTTCAGTTGGAGAACCTTTTGTTCAAGAATACAGATTACCTATGGAAGCAGAATGGGAATATGCAGCCAGAGGAGGACAAGATTTAGCTGTATTCCCTTGGGGAGGTCCTTATACAAGAAACGATGAAGGATGTTTTCTTGCTAACTTTAAACCAATGCGTGGTGACTATATGGATGATGGCGGTTTATATACTTTAGAAGTTGCAAGTAATTTATATCCTGTTAGTGAAAATGGATTATATGATATGGCAGGTAATGTTGCCGAATGGACTGCCAATGCTTTTGATGAAAGTGCTTACAGTTTTACTCATGATATGAATCCTTATTATTTATATCATGCTTTACCCGATGATCCTGCTGTTCTTAAAAGAAAAGTAATAAGAGGCGGTTCATGGAAAGATATAGGTTATTATTTACAAAATTCAACCCGTTCATATGAATATCAGGATACAGCTAAATCTTATATAGGATTCAGATGTGTAAGATCATATATGGGACCTGATGAAACAGGAGCAAAATCAAGTGTATATTAAATACTTAATTAAAATAAAAAGCCATGTTTAGTATAAGTGAATTAGTAGAGAGCAAAGGATATAAAAATTTCATGAAATACGTTTACGGATGGGGAGCATCCGTAGTATTGATTGGTGCTCTTTTTAAAATACAGCACTTTCCCGGTGCGGCTGTTTGGTTAACAATAGGTCTTTTAACGGAAGCTGCCATTTTTTTCTTTTCAGCTTTCGAACCTTTACACGAAGAACTTGACTGGACTCTAGTTTATCCTGAACTAGCCGGCCTTACAGATGAATTTGATGATGACGATAGTCAAGTACGAAAATTTGAAAGAGTTCATGATGTTCCACAAGTTGTAGGAGTGCCGATAGGAGGCGGTGGCTTTAGCGGAAGTGGAGACGGACAACCTGTTGAAGGAACAGCAGCCGCATCTCAAAGCGGTAATGTTGCATATGTAGGAGGCGGAAGTCCATCTGCATTGCTGAAATTCGATGAATTATTGGAAAAAGCTGATATTGGTCCTGAAATATTCGATAAACTTGGCGACGGCTTAAACAAATTAAGCAAAACAGCTGAAAAATTATCCGATTTAAGTGATGCCGGAGTGGCAACTGATAATTTTATTAAAAGTATGCAAGGAGCTACTGATTCTGTCGGTAAATTAGATGAAACATATCAAAAATCAACAGAAGCATTAAATATTTCTGTAAATAATTTAGCAGAATCGTATTCTAAAACTGCTGAAACATTTAACGAAACAAGCAGCCAATTAACCGAAACATACACAAGTTTTGCGAATCAACTTACAGAAGAAATTAATAAAGTAGGTAGTGAAGGAAACAATTACTCTGAAAAATTAAGCTCATTAAATACAAATCTTGCAGCTTTAAATTCAGTATATGAACTTCAAGTTCAAAATATGAATAATCATATTGAAACATCAAATAAATATTATTCAGAATTACAAAATATTACCGGTAATATATCTGAAACGGTAGAATATTCAAATAAATTAAACAACGGAGTTCAAGAACTTGAAAATAATATTGCTTCCTTAAATAACATTTACGGAAACATGTTATCATCTCTTAATTTTAATAAATAAAGAATTTAAGTATTTATGGGTCACGGTAAGGAAACTCCCAGGCAGAAAATGATAGGTCTTATGTACCTATTCTTAACAGCTATGTTAGCTCTGAATGTGTCAAAGTCTGTGCTTGATTCATTTATTCTAGTTAGTGATGGACTGGAAAAAACAATTGACAATTTTAAGTCAAAGAACGATAAAACATATAATGAGTTCGACAAGGCTTATATGATGAATCAGGCTAAGGTTGGACCTTGGAAAGAAAAAGCTGATAAAGTAAGAAAAGAATCTGAAGATTTATTTGCTTTATTGGAAAAGCACAAGGTTGATTTGGCTATATATGCCGAGGGACCTGAAACACCGGCTGTTGTAGATAATAAGTTTGTTACAGATAAACTATCTCAAAAAGATAATATTGATAAAGGAGGTGAGTATTTTATCGGATTAAAACATGGTGAAGCCTTAAAAGAAAATATAGATAAATACAGAGAAACACTTTTGGAAATAGTTCCTCCTGAAAATAAAGAATTAATACATACTATAAAATCTACACTAGATACTGAGGTTCATAAAAAAGCCGGAGAAGAAAAACATGGTGGACATGGAGATGAGGCTGAAACATGGCAAAGTATGATGTTTGAACATATTCCTTTAATTGCTGATTTTGTAATGTTATCAAAATTACAAACAGATGTTAAAAATATGGAAACAGATGTGGTTAACTATCTGTTTAATCAAATAAGTGCAAATGATTATAAAGTAAATAAAATTCAGGCAATGGTTATGGCTAATTCAAATTATGTTATGACCGGTGGAGAGTATAAAGCAGAAGTTTTTATTGCTGCTTATGATTCAACTCAAGATCCTGAAATTTATATAGGAGATTTTAAAAACCTTGGCAACGGAAAATATGAAATTCCTGAGAATGCACAAAAATTAGAGGTTGAAAATGGTAAAGGTATTTATCAACAACCGGCAAAAAGTGTAGGAGAAAAAAAATGGGGCGGATTGATAAAACTTAAAAATCCTGATGGAGGTGAATCTTATTATCCGTTTAGTGGTGAATATCGAGTTGCTCAATCTAATGTTGTTGTTTCACCTACTAAAATGAATGTATTTTATTACGGCATTAAAAACCCTGTTGACATATCAGTCCCCGGAATTCCGGCAAATGATATTATACCTCGAATAGCAGGAGGTGCTTCCATTAAAAAAGCAAGAAAAGGATATGTTGTAAAGCCAACAAAAAAATCGGGTAAAGTAAAAGTTCAAGTTTACGCTAAAATTGACGGTAAACAAAAATTTATGGGGTCTATGGATTTTAGAATTAGAACTATTCCTCCTCCTGTTGCTAAAGTTATGGGAAAAACAAGTGGTACTATTTCAAAAGCATTATTAAGTAATGCTCCCGGTATTTATGCCGAATTAGAAGACTTTTTATTCGATTTAAAATTTACTGTCACTAAGTTTACTATGGTTTCACAAAATGGTATTTATGTAAACGAATACCCTGTTAAAGGAAGTAAATTTACTCGTGAAATTAAAGATGTGATAAAACGTTCGAAAAAAAATTCACGTATAATAATTGAAAATATAGAAGCTAAAGGAGAAGATGGCAGAACTAGACAATTATCTCCGATTATTTTAAAACTTAAATAATGATTAATAAAAATGAATGTAAAACTTATACATATGAAACAGTATATATTAATTTCAGTAATTTTTGCTTCTCTTTTTCTTACGGCAAATATAAAAAGTGATGCTCAAGTTTTAGACGGTATTTATGTAAAAGAGCATGTTCCTGCCAGAAAACCTATCCCTTATAAATATTTGCGTGAAGCAGATGTAATGTGGTCTAAACGTATATGGCGAGTTATTGATTTACGTGAAAAAATTAATCAACCTTTATATTATCCAACTACACGAATTGGTGATAGATTGAGTTTAATTGATTTGTTAATTTGGGGTGTTGAAACAGAAGGATTAACACCTTATGCTACTGATGATGATAGATTTACACAACCAATAGGAGTAACTCAAATTGATGCTGCATTTGGTGCAGGGCAAAGAACCAGTACTTATACTGATGAAAATGGTAATGAAGTAGAAACAATTATTACCGAAGAAAGAAATACAAGTGAAGTAAAGCAATATATCATTAAGGAAGATTGGTTCTTTGATAAACAATATTCTATTATGGATGTTCGTATTATCGGTATGTGTCCTGTTCGTTTTTATGTTAAAGATGATATGCCTGATGCTGAAACTCGTCACTCTTTAGTTTTTTGGATATATTTCCCCGAAGCAAGAAGAATACTTGCAAATCATGAAGTATTTAATGAATATAATGATGCTGAAAGAAATTCTTTTGATGATCTTTTCTTTAAAAGAAAATTTAACAGTTTTATTACTAGAGAAACAAACGTACATGATGATAGAGGAATTAGGGAATATACTATAGGAGAGGAAAGTATTCTTGAAGGAAATAAAATTAAAAAGAAAATTACTGATTACGAACAAGATTTATGGAATTATTAAAATAAATTAAATATT
>CAYRJP010000038.1:0-3414 GCA_964424425.1 uncultured Bacteroidales bacterium
TTATTTTAAACTTTTTTCATACTTTGGCTTTTCAATATAACCATATAACCGAATATGAAAAAAATACTTCACATTAACTCAATAGGTAAAACAGTAACCTTAATTTTTGTTGTAACATCGGTATTGTTATTTGTAATAATAGCGACAACACGAGTTGTAAATACCGAAAAAGAATTAAATAAGCGGAAAGAAAAACTGCTTGAATCAAAGCGTAACAAACTTAAAAGTTGCATTGATGTTGCTTATCGAATTATTGAAACAAGTTATGATAAATCGGTAAGTGAAGATGAAATTAAGTTGAGAGCCGGCGATAAACTGGAACAAAAAACCGATGTGCTTTTAAGTATGATGCAGTCATACTATAATCAAAACAAAAACATTTTGCGTAGTGCCCAATTGGAGAAGAATTTGATACAAATGGTTAAGCACTATAAAGGTGAAAATAATGAATATTTTTGGATTACCGACAATACACTTCCTTATCCGAAAATGATAATGCACCCCAATAGTCCGCAATTAGACGGTAAAATATTAGATAATAAAAAGTTTAATTGTGCAATGGGTAAGCAGCAAAACTTGTTTCAAGCAATGGTTGAGGTGTGTAATTTGCATGGTTCGGGATATGTAAATTATATTTGGGATAAACCTACTGATAACGGAGTTTTGCCTAATCGTCCTAAACTTTCGTATGTAAAAATGTTTAAACCTTACAATTGGGTTATAGGAACAGGAGTTTATATTGATGATATTGAAAATAGTATTAAGCAAGAGTGTTTAGATATTATCGGTAAAATGCGATACGATAACGAAACGGGATATTTTTGGGTTAATGATACAAAATTACCTTATCCTACCATGATAATACATGCCACAGCACCTGCATTAAATGGAAAAATACTTGATAATAAAAAATATAACTGTGCGATGGGTAAACAGCAGAATCTTTTTCAAGCAATGGTTGAAGTGTGCAATAAAAAAGGTGAAGGTTTTGTTGATTATATTTGGGATAAACCGATAAAAGACGATGTAAAAAAAGACCAACCTAAATTATCGTTTGTAAGAAAATTTGATAAATGGAATTGGATTATCGGAACAGGAGTGTATTTAGACGATATTAATGATGAAATATTATTAATGAAAAAAGACTCTTATAAGAATCTGATATTTCAAATATTAATTCTTTTTATAGCTTTTGCTGTATTATATATTGTATTGCAAACTTATATTAAAAGGGTTATTATCAGACCAATATACAAGATAAAGGATAGAAATAACAAGTTGCAAAAAGGTATTTTTCCCGAAAAAATAAAAATAAAATCGGATAATGAGATAGGAGATATTATAAAATCAACTAATGTCTTAATTGATACATTAACCAATATTAAAAATTTTGTTGTAAAAGTAGGAAAAGGAGAATTGGATGAAAAATTTAATGTATTGAGCAATGAAGATGAATTAGGTTCTTCATTAATAGAGATGCAAAGAAATTTAATAGAAGCAAAACAAGAAGAAAATAAACGAAAAGAAGAAGACCAAAAACAAAATTGGATAACACAAGGGCTTGCCAAATTTGCTGATATTTTACGCAATAACAATAGTGATATTAAACAGTTGGCATATTCGATAATCAGCAATCTGGTAAATTATCTTAATGCAAATCAAGGTGGTTTCTTTTTATTAAGTGATGCTGACGAAGAATCGGATACAAATTATGAAAACAGACATTTTTATTTGGCAGCAGCTTATGCTTATAACAGAAAAAAAATGTTTGAAAAAGAGATATTATGGGGTGAAGGATTAATAGGAAGATGTGCATACGAAAAGCAAACAATTTTTATGACCGATGTGCCAAATAATTATATTGAGATAACATCGGGGATGGGAAGTGAAAATCCTCGATGCTTATTAATTGTTCCGTTAACATTTAACGATGAAATTTTTGGCGTGATAGAGATAGCTTCATTTACTGTTTTTGAAAAATATCATATAGAATTTGTTGAAAAAGTTAGTGAAAATATAGCATCAACCATTGCAAGTGTACAAGTTAACAATAGAACAAAGCGACTGCTTGAACAATCGCGTCATCAAGCCGAAGAACTGCAAGCACAAGAAGAGGAGATGAGACAAAACCTTGAAGAAATACAGGCTACAAAAGAAGAAATGGAAAGAGCCAAACAAATTGCCGATGTGGCAATGAACAATCTTGACAGTGTAAAAACACCGATAATAAGTATTGACACTAATTTTAATATAACATATATAAATAAAGCAGGAGAGGAGTTTTCGGGATTTCTAAAAGTCGATGCATTAAATAAAAAATGTTACGATTTGTGGAGAAATCCGCATTGTAATACAGATGAATGTCGCTGTGCAATGGCTATGAAAAGTAAAAGTATGGAAACAGGAAAAACAATTATGAATAAAACAAAAGAAGAAATTATATATACGGGAATTCCGATAATAGATGATGGAGTTGTGACAGGAGCTATCGAAGAAATTATTTTAGTATCGGATATTAAAAACTATATTGAAGATTAGGATTAAATGATAACAACAGGCTTTCCTTTTTTTAAATCAATAACTTTACATTGTATGGTTGTTGTGTTGGGTTTAATTGGTTGATTATTTGATAGTTGGATAATATTGTTAAAGCAATCTGTAATTAAAATATTTTTCTTGGATATACTTTTTATTTTAAAATCATACTGTTTACCGATTTCATAAACAGGATGTAAAGGTTCAATATAAAAAAAACCTTTTGAACTGAATCTTTTTATAATACCGTAAAACTGTTTTTGAACTTCCAATTTATAATTTGTGTAGTATTCAACAGGCAACACATGTTTGTTTCCCGATGTATCGGAAATAATATACACTTCGCCGAATTTTTCGTTATTAGTTTTTCCGACAATGGTAAAATGAAATGTTTTTCCTTGATGTAAAATATTTTTAAATGATATTTCAGGAATTAAATATAATTTACCTTTTTTTATAAAACCTACAATAGCTTTTATTTTATTATTTGGAGTAATACTGCTTGCATTTCTTATCTGTTGAGTTTGTCCGAAAATATCTTTTACAATGCAAATAGTCTCTTTGAAGCCAAGATAATTTTTAATGGTTTTAGATTCAATAAAATCAAAATAGTAAATCTTACCTGCTTTATAATAAGGATTTTCAGGCTCAAAAAATATCTGTCCCGAACAGTTTATTTTATCAAGTTTACAAATAATATTATCACCTGTTTTAAAATTGTAATATGAATAATACTTTTTCGGAAGAGCAAATTTGCAGTTATCAGAATCTTTTATAATAAAAACAGAAGAGTTGTCGGGCATAATAGCTTCTTTATCAATTACAAAAGAAAACAACTTGCCTATATTTCCTCTGTTGTATTTATTACATTTCAACATT
>CAYRJP010000038.1:3514-15326 GCA_964424425.1 uncultured Bacteroidales bacterium
TCTTCAAACATAGCATTAATAATATCGATAAGACTATAATGAATTACTCTTGCTTCATCGTATTTACCATTAAGAGCAAGCGAAACCATTTGTGAGAATTTAGCCGGATATGCATTAGCAACAACAGAAATTACGCCGTCAAATCCCAATGAAATTAAGGGTAGAGTAGTGGCATCATCACCCGATAAAACAATAAATCCATCGGGTTTGTTTTTCACAATTTGCATCATTTGAGCAAAATTTCCCGAAGCCTCTTTTACCGCAACAATATTTTTAAATTCTTTGGCAAGTTTAATAGTAGTTTCAGCATTTATATTCGAAGATGTTCTACCCGGAACATTATATAAAATTATAGGCAAATCGGTAGATTTGGCAATAGCCTTAAAATGTTCGTAAATACCGCGTTGATTGGGTTTGTTGTAATACGGAGCTACCGACAAAATACCGTCAACTCCTTGTTTCGAAAAATCTTTAATAACATCAACAACATCGGCGGTATTGTTGCCGCCACAGCCTACTATTACGGGAACTCTATTACTGTTTTTTTCTATAATAAAATTAACAACAGCATGTTTTTCATCGTTTGACAATGTAGCAGCTTCGCTTGTTGTGCCCAATGCCACAAGAAAATTCACTCCGTTGTTTATTTGCGATTCAATAATAGTATTTAAAGCATTAAAATCAATATTACCGCTTTTGTCAAAAGGGGTTATCAATGCTACTCCCGTGCCTTTAAATTTCAATTCTTCCATATACTTTTGTTTTAAATTTTTGTATATATTCTGAATTTATTAAGAAATGTTTATTTAAGAATATAAAGCAAGTTTTTTATTATTTAAATTTTCCCAAATAAAATAAAACCTGTTCAAAATAGTAGTCAATATTATCCGACTCTTTTATGTTTATCATTAAATCGAACGGACTATTTTCGGCAGTAAATCTGCCTACTTTAAATTTTGCTTTCGATTTGCTTATTAGTTGATGCATCGGATACCATTTAGCGGCATTATTAATATCAATTAAAATGTCGAAATCGGTATTTTGAAAATCAATGGCTTCTTGTTTTTTTAATCTGTAAAAAAAGTCTAAATCTTTATCGTGAAAAAAATTAAACTGTTTGTCACTTAAATAAAAATCATCGGGCTTTTTTTCGGGAATATAGCATACTGCCGAAATATTAATATTATCGGACAGTAATTTTTTATAGAAATTTTTAACACTATCAAGTTCTTTTCTTGAAGAAACAACAGAAGTTAACCCTATTTTTTTTGCTTTTTCTAATGAGCAAACATTAACAATACGGTTATTGTTTTTAAGGTTTTTTTGTAATAACCAATTACTTATTTTTTGTTTCAATCGATTATATTTTTTTTCTTCTGTCATAAATATTTATTGCTTTGTTTTGTAATTAAAACGTTTAAAGAGTTGTCATATTTTACAGGTTTCTTATTTTGTTTTAAATGACAACTCTTTATATAATTATTATTCATTTTTCCCGTGACAATGTTTGTATTTTTTACCGCTTCCGCAAGGACAAGGGTCATTTCTGCCTACTTTTTTCTCTACTCTTACGGGTTGAACTTTTTTCTTTTCATCACGATTATCTCCTGTTTGGTCGGTTCGTGAAGTATTAAATTTACTCATATCTAATTTGCGGCGTTGTTCTGCTTGTCGAACTTGATTCGGGTCTTGAACAGGAATATCACCTTTCATCAATATTGAAACTACATCGCGATTAATGCGGGCAATCATATCTTTAAATAAATTGAAAGATTCAAATTTATAAATTAAAAGCGGGTCTTTTTGTTCGTAAGTAGCATTCTGAACCGATTGTTTCAATTCGTCCATTTCGCGAAGGTGCTCTTTCCAAGCATCATCAATAATCATCAAACTTATTGATTTTTCTATTGAATGAATAAGGTCTTTACCTTCTGATTCGTATGCTTCTTTAAGGTTTGTAACAATATTGTAGGTCTTTTGTCCGTCGAAAATCGGGATAACAATATTTTTATATACTTGTCCTTGTGTTTCGTAAACATCTTTAATTACAGGATATACTTTTTGCTGTAAAGATTCCGATTTGCGTTTGTAAGTATCTAAAACAGTAGAGTATAATTTTTCGGTTAATATGTTTACATCATCTTTTAAAAAATCGTCTTCGTTAAAGGGAGTCTCAACAGATAATGCTCTGATACAATCCATTTTAAAACCTTCAAAATCTTGGGCTTCTTGATATTGTTCAATAAGATTTTCGCATACATCATACATATTATTGGCAATATCAACTCTTAGGCGGTCACCAAACAGAGCATGTTTACGACGTTTATAAATAACTTCACGTTGATTGTTCATTACATCATCGTATTCGAGCAAACGCTTACGAATACCAAAGTTATTTTCTTCAACTTTTTTCTGTGCTCGTTCAATTGATTTTGAAATCATTGAATGTTGAATAACTTCACCTTCTTTAAGCCCCATTTTGTCCATTAATCCGGCAATACGTTCAGAGCCGAACAATCGCATAAGATTATCGTCGAGCGAAACAAAAAATTGTGAAGAACCCGGGTCACCTTGACGACCGGCACGACCGCGTAACTGACGATCAACTCGTCGTGATTCGTGGCGTTCGGTTCCTAAAATAGCCAAACCGCCTGCTTCTTTAACTTCGGGAGTAAGTTTAATATCGGTTCCCCTACCTGCCATGTTTGTAGCAATGGTAACTGTTTTTGCTTTTCCTGCTTCTGCTACAATATCAGCTTCGCGTTGGTGTAATTTTGCATTTAATACATTATGCTTAATTCCGCGAATTTTTAATGTCCGGCTTAGTAATTCCGATACTTCTACTGATGTAGTACCTACCAATACTGGGCGATTACTGTTTACTAAAGATATTATCTCTTCAATAACGGCATTATATTTTTCTCGTGTTGTTTTAAATACTAAGTCTTCGTGGTCTTTTCTTATTATTGGTTTATTGGTAGGAATTACCACAACATCTAGTTTGTAAATATCCCACAATTCACCTGCTTCTGTTTCGGCTGTTCCTGTCATACCCGACAGTTTATGATACATTCTAAAGTAGTTTTGAAGTGTAATGGTAGCAAATGTTTGTGTTGCAGCTTCAACTTTTACAGCTTCTTTTGCTTCAATAGCTTGATGTAGTCCGTCGGAATATCGGCGACCTTCCATTATACGACCGGTTTGCTCATCTACAATTTTTACTTTATTGTCAATTACAACATATTCCACATCTTTTTCAAACATAGCATATGCTTTAAGCAACTGATTTATTGTATGAACACGTTCCGATTTTACCGCATAATCTTGAAGCATTTTATCTTTTTCTTGTATTTTTTCGTTTGGCGATAAATCTTTCTTCTCTAAATCGGCTATTTGAGCACCAATATCGGGTAATACAAAAAAGCTATGGTCTTCGGCATCGGTAGAAATTAAGTCAATACCTTTGTCGGTAAGCTCAATAGAGTTATGTTGTTCTTCAATGACAAAATATAACTCATCGGTTACTTTATACATATTTTTGTTGTTCTCTTGCATATAAAAATTTTGAGTTTTTTGCAAAAGAACTTTCATGCCCGGTTCATTTAAGTATTTAATAAGAGCCTTATTTTTCGGTAAACCTTTGTGAGCACGTAAAAGTAATAAACCGCCTTCGTCATTTTTTCCTTCGGCAATTAATTTCTTTGCTTCGGTTAAAATATTTGTAACTAAAGTTCGCTGAGCTTGATAAATTTTTTGAATTTTCGGTTTTAACTCTTCATACAACTGATTATCTCCTTTAGGAATAGGACCTGATATTATTAATGGTGTTCGTGCATCGTCAATCAATACAGAGTCAACCTCGTCAACTATTGAATAGTTATGACGGCGTTGTACCAAATCATCAGGACTGATAGCCATATTGTCTCTAAGATAATCAAAGCCGAATTCGTTATTTGTTCCGAATGTAATATCTGCTTGATATGCTTTGCGTCTTTCTTCGGAGTTTGGTTGATGTTTATCAATACAGTCAACTGACAATCCGTGAAATTCATATAATGGACCCATCCATTCGGCATCACGTTTTGCCAAATAGTCGTTTACTGTTACTAAATGAACGCCTCTTCCGGTAAGAGCATTTAAAAATACGGGGAGAGTAGCCACAAGAGTTTTTCCTTCACCGGTTGCCATTTCTGCAATTTCTCCATTATGTAGAACAATTCCTCCGATTAATTGAACATCGTAATGAACCATGTCCCAAGTAATTTCGTTACCGCCGGCATACCATTTGTTATACCAAATTGCTTTATCACCGTTAATTTCAACACTGTCACGAGTTGCGGCAATATCTTTATCGAATTGTGTAGCGGTTACCTTAACAGCTTCATTTTCTTTAAATCGGCGAGCAGTTTCTTTTACAATAGCAAATGCTTCGGGCAATATTTCATTTAAAATATCTTCAATTTTAGAATCAATAGTCTCTTCAATTTTGTCTATTTGTTTATAAATATCTTCTCTTTCGTCAACAGAAACATTCTCTGATTTAAGTTTAATATTTAATTCTTCAATCTGTTTGTTTTCATCTTTAATGTATTCGGCAATACGTTTTTTTAGTTTTTGTGTTCGTTCTCTCAGTTCGTCGTTCGATATTGATGAGAGTTTATCGTATTCCTCTAAAATAGCATTTACATAAGGAGTTACTTCTTTTATGTCTTTTTCAGATTTATTTCCGAATATTTTTGTTAAAAAACTGTCTATAATACTCATGATTTATATTGTATTTCTTTGTGTGTCAATAATTTAATATTGTTAAATGTTAAAATTAGTAAAAAAACAAAAATAGTTGTTTTTTTAGAAGTTATAGTAAAAACAGTAAGAAAAAAGTTTTTTTTCAAAAAAAATAAAAAAACCGGCGTTAAGCCGGCTTAAAATTTGATTATGTCGATAAATGTGAACTTTTTAATTTTGCATCTTTTGTTGTAGGTGTTGATCTAAAATGTCTATAGTGTTACCAATTGTTCTGAACTGCATTTGTTCTTCGTCTGAAATGGAGATATTAAATTTATTCTCTACAAAAAACAAGAAAAAATTCCAATCGGTATCGTCAAAAAACAGATCATTCTTAAATTGAGTTTCAGGTTGTATTTCGTCTCTTGTAACTCCTAATTTTCTTAAGATACGATATAATCCGAGTTTTATATTTTTTTCCATAATAACAGTAGTTTAGTTTTTTATATTATTAAAACAGTAAACTATTGTTTTACCCTACCTCTTTTAAAAAAAATAAATAAACTTTTTTTATGGGAACATATAATTTATCTAAGCGTATATAATTTAGATATACAAAGGGTGCAAAATAATTTTTATATTTTATTGGGTATTTGGTTGTAAATGAAATAAATAAAGAGGAATGTAGAATTATTTAAGAGGTGTTTTATAATATTTTATGATTTATTTCATAATAAGTGAAGAGTGTCAAGTCAAATATTTTTTTTATCTATGCACTTTAAAAAAGTAGGGATATTAAATAATTATATAAAAATATGAGAAAAATTTTAATGTTTGCCGTAATGGCAATATTTAGTTTATCTGCCTTTTCGCAGAATAATAACAATGTAAAACCTGATACGGCTGATTATCCTTATTGGGTAGAGATGATGCAAGATCCGAATGCTAATTTTTTTGAAACACAAAAAGCATTTTATCAGTATTGGGAAGGACGAGAAATAACTCGTGGTGCGGGATATAAGCCTTTCAAACGTTGGGAAAATATGATGAAAACTCGTGTTGACGAGTATGGTAATAAACCGAAAGTTGATGATTTACTAAATGCATATAATAAAGCAGTAGAACAGCAAAAAAAATCAAAAGCAACATCAGGCGAATGGAGTCTTGTTGGTCCTGTTGATTTACCTGACCCTCAATCGGGACAACCTAACGGTTTGGGAAGAATAAATGCTATAGCTTTTCATCCGTTTAGCGAAAATACTATATATATAGGTGCTCCTGCCGGAGGATTTTGGAGAACATATGATAATGGAGAACATTGGGAAACAACAACAGACAGGTTACCTACACTAGGAGTGTCTGCAATTGTTGTAAATTATAAAGACCCAAATATTATTTATATAGGAACAGGCGACAGGGATGCTAATGATGCTGCCGGAATGGGAGTATTTAAAAGTTATGACGGAGGAACTACTTGGGAACAAAAAAATGTGGGTATGGGTAATGTTACAGTAAATAAAATGCTGATACATCCTGATTATCCTAATGTGATTTTTGCTGCAACTTCGGACGGTATTTTCAAATCAACCGATGGTGGTGAATCTTGGAGTATGAAAACATCGGGAACTACTAAGGCAATGGAATTTAAGCCTTTTAATCCTGATATTATTTATGCCATAAAAGGAGGTTCGTTTTATAAATCATCAGACAATGGCGAATCGTGGGGAAGAATATCTTCCGGTTTACAATCGTGGACAAGAGCTGTTATTGGAGTAACTCCTGCTAATCCAGATTACGTATATATTCTTTCTACATATACAACTGCTTTTAAAGCTATGTATTTTTCTGATGATAGTGGTGAAAGTTTCATTACGAAAAGTACAACTCCTAATATAATGGGATATTCAACAAATGGTAGTGATGGTGGTGGTCAGGCTTGGTATGATTTATGTATTGCTGTTGACAGAATAAATGGTGATGTAGTTTATTCTGGAGGTGTAAATATATTTAGATCAAGCAATAAAGGAGAAGAATGGAAAATAAATGCTCATTGGATAGGACAAGGCGGAGCTGCTGCTGTTCATGCCGACAATCACGATATGGCTGTTAATCCGTTAAATAACAGAATTTATACAGCAAACGATGGAGGTATTTATTATACTGATAATGAAGGTGCTACATGGATAAACATTTCTTCGGGAATTTCGATATCACAGATTTATAAAATAGGACAAAGTGATACAAAGCGTGATATGGTTCTTTGTGGAAATCAGGATAACGGAACAAGTTATTATTATGATGGAGATTGGAGTGTTATTATTGGTGGCGATGGTATGGAATGTATTGTTGACGGAGAAGATTATCGTTACGGATCATTATATTATGGTAATATTCAAAGATCAAAATACGGAGGTGCTTTTTCTAACATCAACGGAAATATTTCAGAACAAGGAGCTTGGGTTACTCCTTATGTTTTAAATGAGGGTAATTCAAAAATAATGTATGTGGGAATGAATTCGGTATGGAGAACAACTAATGCCCAAAGTTATTCTGTGAGTTGGAAAAATATATCATCAAGCATTACAACATCTTACAAAATGGTAGCATTGGAAAGTTCTCCTGCTAACCCCGATATTCTTTATGCTTCACGCGAAGACAGGAAGATGTTTATATCAACTAATGCAAATGCAACATCTCCTACTTGGAAACAACTATTTGGCGGGCTTCCTACTTCTGTAATTACTGATATTGAAGCTCATCCTTTTGATGAGAATATTGTATATGTTACCGCTGCTAATCATAATGTTTACAAGTCTATAAATAAAGGTGCATCGTGGACAAAAATTACAGGTAATTTGCCAAGTACAAGTATGAATACTATTGTTTACGATAAAACAAGCAACGAAGGACTTTATGTAGGAACTGATGTGGGTGTATTTTATAAAGATGCAACAATGCAAAATTGGATATATTACAGCACAGGATTACCTGCTACGGCAAAAGTAACCGAACTTGAAATATATTACGATAATACTAATCCTGAAAATTCTGTTTTAAGAGGTTCTACCTATGGAAGAGGATTATGGGAATCATCACTGTTTTCTGAAGATATTACATTGGCAGACAATGCTCGCATAATAGAGTTATTAAGTCCATCCGGAATGTATAATAGCGGAAATGATATTAAACCTGCTATAACAGTAAAAAATATCGGTAGCAATGTATTGACATCTGTAGATGTTGTTTTCTTTATTGACAATAATGCAGCTGATACATTGAATTTTACTTTAAATTTAGCAACATTTGAAGCAAAAACTTTGGAATTACCTGTATTTTCAATTGAAATAGGAAATCATACATGTAATTTTAAATTGATAAAAGCAAATAATCAGGTAATTTCAAATGAGGTTACCGATGTATTTTCAGTAGATAATGTAAATGCAATAAACTTGAAATTAAATACCGATTTAACAGCATTACAAACATCATGGAAAATATTTGATGCCGATGATAATATATTATATTCATCGCCTGTGTATGTTGACGATAGCTTATATACAGTATCAGATACTTTTTATCTGCCTGAAGGATGTTATAAATATGTTATTTATGATGCCGATGGACTTGGAACGGGAGATTATACTTTAAATAATATCACTACAGGTCAGACATTAGGCTCGGGAAGTGATTTTACAACTTCTGACACAGTAGATTTTTGTATTGAAATGCCTGTTCCTGATTTTAAAGTGTCACGAACATCAATAAAAATAGACGAAGTAGTTACATTTGAAAATAAAACAACTGATAATGGTTACACTTATTCGTGGAACTTTGGCGAAGGTGCTGTACCTACAACTTATGATGGAGAAACTCCTCCGGAAATTCATTATATAACATCGGGATATAAAAATGTTATTTTAACAGTATCAAACGGAAATAATACTGTATCAAAAACATTTGTAAACTACATAAAAGTTTACGATGAACCTGTAATAACAACACAACCTGTGGCTGTAACACTTTGTCCTGCAAATACTATTGAAATGAATGTTGAATCCGAAGGTTTCGGATTAACTTACACATGGTACAAAGATGGTGTAAAAATAGCCGAAGATATTAATGGTAAATTAAAGATAGAAAATGCACAATCAATAAACGAAGGTAATTATTATTGTAAAATATCAAATGTTTATTATTCGATTTATTCCGATACGGTTGTAGTATCATTATTTGATTTGCCCGATTTATCAGTTGCTACAAGTGATAGTGTTGTATGCAATGGAACCGAAGTTACTCTTACCGCAACAGGAACAGGAACTTTTAGTTGGTCAAACGGTTTAGGCAGCAATTCTGTTGTTACCGATACACCTGATAAGTCAACAACATATTCAGTGTCTTTAACAAATCAACAGGGATGTGTTAATACTAAAGAAATTTCGATTGTGGTTGCTTCTACTCCAACAATCTTAATTCAGCCCGAGAGTAAACAAGTTTGTGAAAATGAGAGTGTGATAATGCTTGTTGAAGTATCAGGTAATGCTTTGAATTATCAATGGTTGGTAAATGAGAGTGATGTGATTAGTGAAGGTTCAAATGTTATGTATATTGATTCGGTAAAACCCGAACATCAAGGAAGTATAATATGTAAAGTAACAAATGTTTGTGGTAGTGTTGAATCAAATTCTGTTGTTTTGACAGTAGAGCCATTGCCAATAGCAGGTTTTTCTTATGATAAAACAGGTTCTACCGTAAAATTTAAAGATGAATCGCAATATGCTAAATATTATAATTGGGATTTTGGTGATGAACATTCATCTACTCAAATTGAACCTTCTCATACATATTCTGAAAGTGATAATTATATAGTATTGCAAACAGTAGAGAATGATTGCGGAAGTGATACAACAAGTTTGTCAATAGCTGTGATTGTGGGAATAGGAGATAATCTTTATGAAAATGAAAAACTGAATATTTATCCTAATCCTGTAAGCAGTTCGTTTAATATGGAGTTAGTATCATCTGAATACAAAGGGAATATTAAAGTTGTATTAATGAATATTGACGGTAAAGTTATTTTTAATCAAAATATTGAAAAATACGATAATTCGCTTACTATTCCGTTTAATGTTTCTACTTATTCAAAAGGAATGTATCAGTTGCAAATAGTAATGGGCGACAGAGTGATTGTTCGTAAGATAATAATTAATTAATGTAGATATTTTGTGAGTTTAATCACAATTAAATAATTTTTAAAAGCTGTTTCGAATAAAATCGAAGCAGCTTTTATTTTTTATCGATAAAACTTTTACATTTGTGCTTATTATCGAAAGTTATTTAATTATGGACAGAATTGTATATTATTTATATTATGCATTTATAAATATTTTTAGAATAGTGCCGTTTTGGTTGTTGTATCTTAAAAGTAGTTTTTTGTATTTTGTGTTGTATCATCTTGTTGGATACCGAAAAAGTGTTGTTATTGATAATCTCACAAAGTGTTTTCCCGATAAATCAGAAAAAGAGATAATGCAACTAGCCAAAAGATTTTACAAAGAGAATTTGTCCGATATTTTTGTAGAAGGGTTAAAAGGTTTTACAATGACCGAAAAGCATTTTAAAACTCGTTATAAGGTTTTAAATCCTGAAATTTTGGACAAATATTTTAACCAAGGACAAGATGTGTTGGCAATAGCTACTCATTACGGCAACTGGGAATGGGGTATTCAGGTTTTTAATAACCAAGTAAAACACCAAGCAGCAGCACTATACAAACCGCTTACAAATAAATATATTGAAGAATATTCAAAGTCACTTCGCGAAAAGTCGGGTATTCATTTGGTATCAATAAGAGATACTTTAGAGTATTTTCAAAAGAAAAAAGATAAACCCGTTATTTATATAATGGCAGCCGACCAATTTCCCGGAGGCAAAGCACTTGATAAAGCCGTTACCGTTAATTTTCTCGGAAGAGAAACATTGTGTTTGCACGGACCCGAAAGCTATGCTCGATACAATAAACTGCCGACCTTCTTTTTTGATGTAAAAAGAGTGAAAAGAGGACACTATACTCTTGAAATAAAGTTACTTGCCGATAAACCTTATGAACTTGAAAAGGGAGAACTCACTAAAAGATATATGAAAAATCTTGAGCAGGCAATTTATCGTGAGCCTCAGAATTGGCTTTGGTCACACAAGCGATGGAAGAATGAAAATTTTAAAAAGGAAGATAATACTGAAAAAAAAGCAAAAGTTTATATTTCGGCACAAAGATGTGCGGCAATATATACACAAAAGTAAATTATCCGCTTTTAGATATGTTGCATAGTTTGTCTTTATCAAGTATTTTAATATTTTTTCCCGAGAGTTTTATTATATTTTCTTTTTCAAATTCCTTTAAAAATTTAATGGCACTTTCGGTTGAAATAGCCGCAAAATCAGCAATATCCTGACGAGTAAGATATTGAAAAATATCCTCTTGTAACAAAAAATCGGACGATAAATAAATGAGAGTAGTTGCAAGTTTACCTCGCATATGTTTGTATGAAATACTTGTTATAATATCATACAGGTGTTTTTCGTTTTTGTAATTGTTTGATGTAATATGCATTGCAAACTCATTATTTTTAAACAGAAGTTCACGCAGCCCTTCTTTATCAATCATACATATCTCGGCATTTTTTACGGCAACTGCCGAATAGGTATAAACCTCTTCGCCGAATACCGATGAAAAAGCCAAAAAATCACCTGATTTGGCAATTTTTATATTAATCTGTTTGTTGTATCCTGTTTGCAGATAAACTTTTATAAGTCCGCTTTGCACATACATTACATACGGAGAAAAAGCTCCTTGTTTGAAAATATTTTCTCCCTTAAGATATAAAAGTTGCTTTTTTTTATGTTTTAAAAATTCTTGATCGCTGTCGGTAAGTTTATGCAGATTGGGTAAGTTTTTATTTGTTGGCATAAGTATTATTTTCAAATTTGTGTGTTTGCGATGTATTATCTTATTGTATTTAATACAAATTTAAACAAACATTATTAATTATACAATGATACAATTATTTAATGGTGTAATGAGTTGAAAGTT
>CAYRJP010000039.1:0-15261 GCA_964424425.1 uncultured Bacteroidales bacterium
ATCCTATTTCGGTAACTAAGCCTGAAGGGTTATTAATTTGGAATACCTATGAAGGGACATATTCTGTAGGATATTACTATTGGAACGGTACTGACTGGAGTCCTGTAGGAGCATCTGTTGACAACGGATTAACTCTTTCGGGTGCTAAAATAGAATTAGGAGGAAGTTTAACAAAAAATACTTCCATTGCACTAGGTAGTTATGCTATGAGTTTTAACTTAAACAGCACAGGTGATTTTACTTTATATGATAATAATAGTTCATATTCATGTTTTACATTTAGAGACAACGGAAGAGTTGGGATAGGAACAACAGCACCTATACATCAGCTACACATTCGAGGTTATAATAGCAGTACGGTAGGAAATGACGGTGTATATATTGATATTCAAAACCGTGCTTATAATATAGGAAATCAAACAGGTATACGATTTGCTAATTCTTCTACATCAACAAATACTTTTAGAGCAGGTATCTTTTTCAGACGAACAAACTCACCGGCATCTTACGACGGTGATTTGTATTTGGCTAATAGATCGGGAGCTAATGTGACATATTCAGATGCTGCAATAACAATAAAACCTGACGGAAAAGTAGGTATAAACACAACAAATCCAAGCGATGAATTGCAAGTTAACGGATATATGAAGTTAAAATACGGATACCATGTTAATGAATTTTCAACTGACGGCAATTTATCCGGAAACAGTTATTATGCTGTTCCTACCGAACATGCCGTAAAATATTATGTTGATCACAAAGCCGGATCGGGTTTTACAGGTTCGGGAACTGTAAACTATTTGCCTTATTGGTCATCAACAACAGGGTTAGGTAATTCTATTATTTATCAAAAAACAAATAAAATAGGTATAGGAACTACTAATCCAACCTCTAAACTTGTTGTTTTTGGCAATAATGGACAAACAGATGATGACCCGATATTTGAAGTTAAAAATGATGCAGGGCAAACAGTATTTGCTGTTTATCCTAAAGGAGTTCGTATATATGTTGATTCATCAACAGTAAATAAAGCAGTAGGAAGTAGAGGTGGATTTGTTGTGGGTGGATTAAATACTGGTAAAGAAGAAGAGGATTATTTAGTAATTACAAGAGATAGTGCACGTGTTTATGTTGCAGAACCTGTATCAACAAAGGCTGTAGGAAGTAGAGGTGGTTTTGTAGTGGGAGGATTGAATACTGGAAAAGGAGGTTATGACCTGATGCACATAGAAAAAGAAAATTACTTTATTGGACATAGTGCCGGTGAAAATATTACAACCGGTATATATAATAGCTTTTTTGGTTATCAATCAGGAATGATTAATACAACAGGGAGTAATAATGTTTTTATGGGATATTATGCGGGACAAAATAATAAAACAGGTTATGAAAATGTTTTTATAGGTAATAATACCGGTAAAAGTAATGAATCAGGATTATATAATACTTTTGTAGGTAACTATGCAGGATATACTAATAAAAGTGGATTTTATAATACATTTATAGGTAATAATGCAGGATATTATAATTATGGAGGATATTATAATATTTTTATAGGTAATAATGCAGGAATGCAAAATTCATCAGGAAGATTTAATATTTTTATGGGTAATTATTCCGGATATAAAAATACTCTTGGAGATAACAATATAGGTATAGGTTTAAGAGCTGGATATTCTAATGCAGAAGGAGATAGTAATATATATATAGGTTCACGAACAGGTTATTATAATAAAAACGGGCTAAATAATATTTTTATAGGACCTCGTGCCGGTTATGGCGTTTCCAATACTACTTTGGGAGCTAAAAATAATGTTTTCATGGGTATTAGGGCAGGTGAAAGTATTACTACTGCACATAATAATACTTTAATAGGATATACAGCAGGATTAAATATTAGTGAAGGATATGGTAATGTTGCTGTTGGTGATAGTGCAGGATATAATATAGGAACAGGTCGTCAAAATACATTTATAGGCTCAGGGACAGGTGTTAAAAATGAAAATAAATTTGGAAATACACTTGTTGGATATTGGGCAGGAATAAGCAACAGTGGAACATATAATACTTTTGTTGGTGTCAAGACAGGAGGAGGAAACAATACTGCAGCTGCAGGTACAGGAGAACGAAATGCAGTTCTAGGAGCATTTGCTCTTTATGATTTAACTTCAGGTAAATATAATACTGCAATAGGAAGTTCTGCAGGTTCTGATTTGTCAACAGGATCTTATAATACATTTTTGGGATATCAAGCAGGAGGAGGTCTGTTTTATTATTCCGGTGGAATTTGGCATTGGGAACAAGGTAATAATGGAAATTCTAACGTGTTTATAGGCTATCAAGCAGGAGGTGGTAATGCTTTTAAAACAGTATCAAACAGATTAATTATTAATAATAATAGAGCAGCAAGTAAAGATATTCCCTTGATTTACGGTGAATTTGATAATAAAAAATTGCAATTTAATGCTGAAGTTAAAGTTAAAAAAACATCAGGTAATACCGATTTAGTTATAGATGGAAATAGTTCTACAATTAAAGAAGTTGTATTTAGAGAAAATGGTGCTTATAAAGCAGGTTTTGGGTATTCAAGCAACAATGATTATGTTTTTCTTTATGAAGGAGGAAGAAATAGTTTTGTATCAAAAAGTGGTAAAATTGGTATACATGAAATTGCTCCTACAGCAACTCTTCAAGTTGATGCTCCTTCCGGAGAATATCCGTTTAGAGTTCAATCTAATAATGCATCTAAATTGTTTGTTAATTCAGCAGGTAATACGTATGTATATGGTAACTTATATTATACAGGAACATGTTCACATTATTCCGATAAACGAATTAAGAAGAATATTTTATCTATTTCGGGAGCATTAGATAAATTAATTAAAATAAACGGTATTTATTTTAATTGGAATAATGATGCTTATACTAATATTATGAAAGCATCGTTAAGTAAAAATAAAAGTACAGAAGTTGAAGATATTCCTGAATTGCCTGATACAAAACAAATTGGAGTAATAGCTCAAGATGTAGAAAAGGTATTTCCCGAATTAGTTATTACAGATGAAAACGGCATTAAAAGTGTTGATTATACAAGTTTGATTCCGGTATTGATTCAAGCTATTAAAGAACAACAAAAGCAGATTGATGAGCTTAAAGAGATATTAAAATCATCTGGCAAGTAGGTTATGTTTGTTAATTTATTTTTTACAAAACTTAAAACTTGATGACAGATGAAAAAATATTTACTCACCATAGGAATATTAATAATAACACTAACCGGATTCTCTCAATCAGGTATTCAAAATAATGGTGCTGTTATTAAAATAGGGCAAGGAGCATCTGTAAAAATTACAGGCTCCGGAGCCGGATATACAAACTTTGAAGACGGTGTTATTGACTCCGATGGTAAAATTTACATAGAAGGCGATTGGTATAACGATTCGGGTGGCGATCCTGTATTTATTAATCTTAACGGAAAAGGAGATGTTATTTTTAATGGAAATACCACTCAATACATTGAAGGAACAAACTTTACTTATTTCGAAAATCTTACTCTAAATAATTCAACAGGAATAGTTTTAGGATATAATGTTAATATTGATAGTATATTATCTTTAACTAATACTGTTTTAGATTTAGATAGTTATGATTTGCAGATAGGTTCTATTGATAATCTTGAGGGAACTTTTGGTGTTGCCAATATGATAGTGTCAAGTAACGGAGGATATTTTAAATTTATTCCTAAATTAAATACCTACAATATGATTCCTGTTGGCGACAATAGCGGAACAACTGAATATTCAAAAATATACATTAATCCTTATTCTGCCACATTCGGTTCAAATTCTTATATTGCCGTTAATGTTACTAATGCAAAACATCCTAACAATTCAAGCACAATCGACTATATAAACAGATATTGGAAATTATCATCAAATGATATTACAAATCTTAATGCTCGTTTGTATTGCTTTTATACAACAGCTGATATCTCAGGTGCTGAAAGCAATATGGAAGCAGGACAATATATTGCACCATTTTGGAAAAAAGGAGCTTATGTTAGCACTTCATCAAATTATATTCGTTTTGATAACTTAAATGAGTTGGGCGATTTTACTGCAGGTCAAAGTGATGTTTTTGATGTTTCAATATCTATTTCAAATGAAACTACAATAAATGAAAGTTCCGAAAACGGTGCTTCAATATTGGTGACTGTATCAAACGGTTCTTTTGTATCAAATCTTAATTTATCTAATTGGACAGTAAATAATTTGCCTTCGGGTGTTTCTGCCGGTTCGGTTTCTCGAATCTCGTCTAATACTGCACGAATATACCTTTCTGGAAATCGCACAACCGATTATGATACGGATATAACAGATATTGAAGTAGTGGTTGATAATGCGGAAATTAACAATTTGAATAGTGGTAGTGTTTCTGCAAATACAGGTGTTACTCTTACTGCTAATAATGATGCAGAATCATTTACAATGGCTGATGATGGTAATATTACCGAAGGCAGCGAAAGCGGTGAGGTAATTACAATTACCTTATCAGGAGGAACATTCTCCGAAATACTTCATACTGCCGATTGGGAAGTAAACAATCTTCCTGCAGGTGTATCTTATAATATTGTAAGAATATCACCAACAGTTATTCATTTTAATTTAACTTCAAATACTACTATTGATTACGATACCGATATTACAAATTTTGAAGTAATAATTCCCGATACCGATATTGATGACCATACAGGAGGTGCTTTGGGAATGGATTCAGGCGTTACATTTACTGCCATTGTAGAGACTTTTACTATTTCAATGAGTATGGTTAATGCTCCTATAAATGAGGGTGCTGAAAATGGAGAGATAATACAGATTAATATATCAGGCGATACATTTGTTGCTTCTCTTACCAATGCCAATTGGCAAGTAAATAATTTACCCGAAGGGGTTAGTAAAGGAAGTATAACAAGAGTTAATGATACTGCTGTTCAAATTACCCTTTCGGGAAATAGAACTGTTGATTATGATGCTGACATAACAAATGTTAGTGTAACCATAGACGGTGCTGAAATTACAACATATAATAATACTGTAATAGTTAGTTCAGGTGTTACTCTTACTGCTAATAATGATAATGAAATAATAACGTTATCTGCATCAACTATTAATGAAAGTAGTGAAGATGGTGCTGTTGTTACAGTAAATCTTTCGGGAGGAACTTTTAGTTCAACACTTGATAAAACCAAATGGGAAGTTTCTAATCTCCCTGAAGGTGTTTCTATCGGTAGTGTTAATTATATAAGTGCCACACAAGCTAAAATTACTCTTTCAGGAAACAGAACTGCTGATTACGATAATGATATTGATTTTAATTTAGTAATAGATAAGTCACAATTGGCTGATGTTAACGCTGATGTTTCTATTAGTAATCAACTTTCATTAATTGCTTTTAATGATGCCGAAAGCATGACAATTGCAGGTAGTGCCAACGAAGGTGAAGAAGATGGAACTGAAATTACAGTTACTTTAACAGGTGGAACATTTGTATCTTCGGTTGTTGATACTCAATTTGTAGTAACAAATTTACCTACAGGAGTAGAAGTTAATAGTGTAACATATCAAAGCCCTACACAAGTTAAAATAACTTTAATAGGAAATGCTTCTGAAGATTACGATGCTGATATCACAAATACAACTGTTACAGTTAGCAATCTTGCTTTTAATGACAGCGATGGTGATATTTCAATAAATACAGGTGTAGTATTTACAGCTACGGATGAGCAAGCTGAAATTTTATTGCAAGCTGAAACTATTACCGAAGAAAATGAAGATGAGAATATTATAACGGTTAATTTATCCGAAGATACTTTTGCTTCTTCAATAACAAGTTCAAACTGTATTGTTCACAATTTACCGCAAGGTGTTAGTGT
The DNA here is from genome assembly GCA_964424425.1 of uncultured Bacteroidales bacterium. Lineage (GTDB taxonomy): Bacteria > Bacteroidota > Bacteroidia > Bacteroidales > SZUA-534 > GH45. The sequence continues at coordinate 5,933 of CAYRJP010000039.1, forward strand.
GGGTAATTATTCAAGAGTTAATAATACAAAATTAGAATTAACTTTGTCGGGAAATAGAACTGTAGATTATGATTCTAATATTGATAGCATTTATGTTGAAATAACAAGTAGCGGATTGCAACAACATAATTATAATATTGAGTCAGACAGTATTACAATAACAGCAAATGACGACCCTGAAAACCTTTCTCTTGAAGCAAAAACTATAGAAGAGGGAAATGAAAACGGGCAGACTATTACTGTTTCACTTGATGGAGGAACTTTTACCAATTCATTAACATTATCAAATTGGATAATAACAAATGCTCCTACAGGTGTAACATTCGGTTCTGTTAGCAGAATAAATGCCGATACTGTAATAATAACCCTTTCGGGAAATGCAACTCAAGACTACGATTCAGATATTGATTTGTCATTTACAGTTGATGCTCAAGAATTTGACGATTATTCAGGTTCTCCTGTCAGCATATCTTCAGGAGTTATATTTGAAGCTGTAATTGAGCCTGTATCAATGATAATAGCCAACAATAACGGTTTTGTAATTACTGAAGGCAGTGAAGATGGAGCGGAAATACTTGTAACTATTCAAAATGATGAATTTATCTCAACTTTGGATATATCCGAATGGTCTGTTTCATATTTACCTTTTGGCGTGTTATTGGATACAGTATCACGACAGAGTAATACTGAAGCCGTTATCAAATTAAAAGGCAATTCAATATACGATTTTGATAGCAATATTGATACGGTAAAAGTTTCAATAAATGGTTCTCAATTTGTAAATCAGCATGTTAATTTATCTGCAAATTCGGGAGTTACAATTACAGCTGTTAACGATGAGGAAGTTTTAACTTTTGAAGTAACATCAATTACCGAAAGAAATGAAAATAATTCAGAAATAATTGTTAATCTTTCAGGCGGAACATTTAACAGTGTTTTAAATTCATCCGATTGGACTATTTCAAATCAACCGTCGGGAGTAACATTGGGCAATGTTATAAGAAATACTGATACTCAAGCTACATTAGTATTGAGTGGTAATTCCGATACTGATTTCGATACTGATTTGACATCTTTTAGCGTTACTGTTAATGCTAATCAGGTAAATGATCATCCCGATATTGATGGAACTCTGACAGCATCAGGAAATGTGACTTTTGTAGCTGTAATTGAGCAAGTTACATTCGACATACCCGGTGCTCCTTTAACTGAAGATAATGTTAGCGAAAGTGTTATTAATCTAACTCTCACAGGAGATGAATTTGTTGATTATTCTCTTGAAGTTGATAATTTTATTTTAAACAATGCTCCGCAAGGCTTAACTATCGGAAGTATTGAATATATTGATTCAGATAAAGCAAAGATTATTCTGTCATACGATAGAACAGATTTTGATGTTGATTACGATAATATGTCGATTACTGTTAAAGCTGTTGAAATACAAAGTGGAACAGATTTAACAACGTCAACATTTTCGGTAAAAGCAATTGTTGAATTACCTTATATAATGTTATCCGACAATGGAATAACTGAGGGAAATGAAGATTTGGGATATATTACGGTTTCTCTTTACGAAGATGAATTTAATTCTTCGTTAAATTTATCTAATTGGACAATAACAAATTTACCTGAAGGAATATCTGTTAAAGAGTTAAACAGAATTGATTCTGCTACCGTAAATATTATTTTACAAGGTAATCGTTCGCAAGATTATGATGAAGATATAGTTAATACTTCGGTTGAAATATCAGCTAACGAACTTATTACAGGGTTGAGTGATGTTTCTGCATCATCAGGTGTTATATTTATTGCATTCAACGATGATGAGTCTATTTATTTTGATTCAAAAGAAATAAACGAAGGAGAAGAGAATGGTAAAGTTATTACTGTTAATTTATCGGGAGGAACGTTTATTGAATCTGTTAATAAAGCAAATTGGAGTACATCAAATATGCCTGTTGGTGTTAGTTTAGATACGGTTATTCGAATCGATTCTGTTACTGCAAACATCATTTTAAAAGGTAATCGAACTCAAGATTTTGATAATGATATTACTAATTTTGAAGTATCTGTATCTTCCGATGATATCAATGATATAACATCGGGTAATGTTTCTGTAAATACAGGAATAGAATTTAAAGCTAAAATAGAAAGTCTTATTTCTTCTGTATCTTCAATTGATGAAGCCGATTTGAACGGACAAACAATAATTCTGTCATTAATTAACGAAATATTTACCGATAATAGTCTTGATTTAAATAATTTTACTATTGAAAATGTTAATCTTCAAGGGTTAACAATACAGTCGGTAAATTACATTAATGATACGGCAGCGTCTGTTATTATATCATTTGATAATCACGATTTTGATAATGATTATGTTTTTAATATAAAGATTAAAGGAGATGAATTGTCAAGTTCATCAGATTTATATACTGAAAACATAGGTATTTATACAAATGACGACGAAGAAATATTAACAGTTGCTACTGATGCTGATGGTATTTTTGAAAACGAAGAATCAGGTGAGGTAATATCAGTTAATATATCGGGAGGAACATTTGTTACTCAACTTGACACAAACAGTTGGGTTGTGTCGGGACTTCCCGAAGGAGTGGACTATTCTATAAGATATAATAATTTACATCGTGTTGATATTGTTTTAATATCTAACACCACATCCGATTATGATATTAATATTGATAATTTTAGTTTGCAGGTTCCGGCTTCGGATGTTGACGATTATTCAGGAGATAATTTTAATTTGATTGGAAATGTTGAGTTTTTTGCTTACGATGAAAAATTAAACTTATCATCATCTCAGTCGTTAAGTGAAAATAATTTATCACAAACAACAATCTCACTTAATCTTACCGATGAGAAGTTTGCCGATGCTGATTTGGATGTAAATAATTTTGTTATCCATAATTCCCCGACAGGGTTAGAATTGGCAACGGTTACTTATGTAAACGAAACAAAAGCCGATATAACTTTCAATTTTGATAATACCGATTTTGATAATGATATTACTGATTTTTATGTAACAATTTCGGCTGATGAACTAAGAGGACTAAATGATCTTAATAGTGATTCTTTAACAATCGCGGCAATAGTTGAAAACGAAAACATTACACTATCCGATGAAGGATTAACTGAAGATAATTTGAATAATGAACAAGCATCACTTACAGTGCATTTTGCCACTTTTGCCGATGCTAATCTTGATGCTTCAAACTTTATTTTGAACAATGCTCCGGTCGGATGTTCTGTTCAAAGTGTATCTTATGTTAACGATACTGTTGCTAATGTTAAATTTAATTTTAACGGGATAGACTTTGATAATGATTATTACATATCATTTACAGTAAAAGCAGCTGAATTATCGGTATCATCTTCAATTACATCGAACAGTGTTGTAATTACTGCTGTTAACGACGAAGAGATAATCTTATTGAGTTCAGATAGTGATATTAATGAAGGACATGAAGATGGTAATACTATTACCGTTTCAATTGAAGGAGGTAATTTTGTTCAAAATCCTGATTTCTCAAATTGGACATTTACAGATTTACCTGAAGGTGTAAGCACCATTAATTTTAATATGGTTAATGATACTGCTGTTACATTTACTCTTTCGGGAAATAGAGTTCAAGATTTTGATGCTGATAGATATGTCAATATTAATATTCCTTTTGCTGATGTAAACGATGTAGAAAATAATATATCAAGCAGCTATGGATTTAAAATTACAGCATTAAACGACCCCGAAATAATAGCTATGACTGATGATGGAGAAATACTCGAAAGTCATGAAAACGGTGAAGAAATAATTGTAACTATTTCAGGTGGAACATTTGCATCTAATTTAAAAACCAACGGGTTTGAAATAACAAACTTACCTACGGGAATTAATCTTGAAGTAACTCGAAATACATCAACTCAGGTTACATTAAAATTAATAGGTAATCGCACTTCAGATTACGATGAAGATATTCAAGCTGTTTTAAATATAAATGGTGAAAATGTTAATGACTATAGTAGCGATGTGTTTGTTGTTAATTCCGGAGTTACATTTATTGCCGAAAATGAATTATCCGACAGAATATTATCAGTAAATGCTTCAGGTATAGCTGAAGATAATCTTGATGGATTTGTTTTGTTATTAAATATAAGCAGTGATAAGTTTGCCGATGCTGTTCTTACAACATCATCATTTATTTTGCATAATGCTCCTGCCGGTGTTTCTGTGAACTCGGTAAGTTATATAAGCGAAACACAGGCTGAAATAACATTGGCATTTGATAACACCGATTTTGATGTGGATATTACTGATTTTTATATTGAAATTCCGGCAAATGAGTTGCAGTCTAATGCAAATTTATCAAGTAATAATATTACCATAGAAGCTATAGATGAGAAACCGGCTCTTACCATTTCACATCCGGGCTTAAATGAACTTAATCTTAATAATGCAGAATTAACTTTGTCTATTGAGTATGATGCCTTTGCTGATGAAAATGTTCTATTATCGGCAATTACATTAAACAATGCACCCATGGGATTAACGGTTGGTTCGTTTAATTATCAATCTGCCACCGAAGCAAGTATTACTCTTAGTTTTGATGGAACAGATTTTGATACGGATATTCTTGATTTTTCAATAACTATTGATGCTGTAGAGTTAGATTCAAATATAAATTTAACAAGTAATACTTTAACTATTATTGCTGCTGACGAAGATGCGGGAAGTTTAATAGCATCGGTGTCAAGCTCATTAACAGAAGCAACACTTGATAATTCAACGGTTAAATTACAACTTTCAGGTAAAACTTTTGTTGATAATATTATTGAAGTATCATCTGTTAAGTTGTATAATTATCCTCAAGGATTATCTGTAGCAAGTGTTACTTACGTAAATGATGGAGAAGCAACTCTTACATTTAACTTTACAGGGCAAGATTTTGATACAGATATTAACGACTTGAAAATTCAAATAAATTCAAATGAATTATCAGGCACAGATAGTCTTGTAAGTAATTCTTTGATAATTTATGCCGACAACGATGATGAAAAAATAACATTATCAGCATCGGTTGCTATTACCGAAGGCTCAGAAGACAGTAAGGTAATAGATGTATCATTATCAGGAGGAACGTTTAATGAGAATAATTTTATATTGAGCTATTGGGAATTAGTAAATCTTCCTTCGGGAGTAAGTGTTGATACAGTTGAAATCACATCATACACTTCGGCTGAAATTACATTGAAAGGTAATGCTACTCAAGATTACGATGAAAATAGAAATGTATATTTGCAAATAAGCAGCAATCAAGTTGATGACTTTTCTCAATCAGTGTTGATATCTGATAATGCAGTTGTATTCACAGCAGTAGATGAAGCACCGGTAGCTACAATTACAGGTTATTTATCTGAAAATAATCTTAACGGAAATGTAATTAATATAGAACTTGAAGAATCAAAATTTGAATCTTCAAATTTAACAGCTGCTGATTTTAGTTTAATAAATCAGCCTAAAGGTCTTATAATATCAAGTGTAGAGTATGTTTCGGAAGTAACAGCTAAGCTTACATTTGATTTTGACTATCATGACTTTGATACAGATAAAATGTTGAAAGTTGAAGTAAACAACAGCGTATTAACATCTGATGTTTCGGCAATAAGTAATGAATTAATTGTTTATGCCGTTGACGATGATGAGATGTTTACAATGCATGATGATGGTGAAATAATAGAAGGAAACGAAAATGGAGAAATTATTACTTTAACAATTAACGGAGGAACATTTGTTGATGCAATTAATATTCTTGATTTTACATTTAATAATATGCCTATAGGAGTTGTTGTAAATAATTGTGTAAGAGTGGCAGATACTACTTTGAATTTTATTTTGGCAGGCAATGCTTCAATGGATTATGATACAAATTTAACACAATTTGAGATAATTATTCCTGATTCTCAATTTGATGATTATTCAGGGCAGCCTATATCTGTTAAAGGTGGTGTTATATTTATAGCAAATGCAGATGATGCAAAACTTACAATATCTGCTGATAATGGATTAAACGAAAATAATATTGACGGAAAAGTTGTAGGACTAAAACTAGCGGGTGAGAATTTTGCAAATGTATCAAAAAGCATTTCGGGATTTACACTTAACAATGCACCTGTAGGATTATCAGTTGAAGAATTGAATGTTGTATCATACGACTCAGCTACTATAAAACTTGGATATATCGGTGATGATTTTGATGTTGATTATTCAGATTTCAGTATAACAATTGACGGTTCATTGTTAACTTCGGGAGATGACTTAACAAGTAATATTCTGCCTATATATGCAAGTATAGAGCCTGTCGTTTCATCAATATCGTATGATGGTAATATAGAAGAAGGTAATGAAGACGGAGAGTTGATATCAGTAAAATTATCAGAGGGAATATTTAATACCGGCATAACTAGTGATGATATAAATCTATCATTCTTACCTGCCGGAGTAAGCATCTCAAATATTAATATTTTATCTGATACAGAATTAACATTTAAATTAGCAGGAAACAGAACACAAGATTATGATGTTGATGAAGATGAAATCAGTTGTATAATAAATACAGTTGGTTTTGATTCTTATTATGGAAATAATATTGAAGTTGCAACTGATATTGTATTTAAAGCATTTGATGAACAACTTGCAATAGAAACTACCGACATAAATCAAGGTAATTTAAACGGACATCAAATTACAATGTATCTGTTACAAGATTACTTTATTGATAATCAAATATCAACATCATCAATAATATTACATAATGCACCTGCAGGAACAACAGTAAGCAGTATTGAGTATGTAAATGATACTGCTGCAATTCTAATATTAGCATTTAATGGTGCCGTATTTACTTCAAATATACCGGATTTTGCCATTGAAATTGATGCTGTTGAGTTGTTTAGTATTGAAAATTTAATAAGTAATTCAGTTGAAATAGATGCTTCAAGTTCTATTTATGACAAATTAGATTTAATAAATGTTAATATTTATGCAGATAAATCAACTGTATTTGTTGAAATGGATAATATATTTGAAGGTGCAGAACCTGAGATATCAATTTTTGATATAAAAGGTGGTGAGGTGTATCATTCTGATTTGTTGCCTATTGAAGAAAATAAGATTGAACTGAATGTAATTTCAGGTAATTATCTTGTGAAAATTAATATTAATGGCAAGGTATTTGTAAGTAAGGTATTCATCTTACCAGAGTAAGAGGTTTTTCATGGGTTAATGGTTGCAAAACACTCACAGATTTTTTCTGCTGAGTGTTTTGTTTTTTTACATAATAAAGTTAATTTTGTTTTCATATGAATATTAAAAATTATGAATAAGTTATTATTAATTATACCCCTGATTTTTATACAAATAACATTAAAAGCTCAATATAATAAAAATGGGTATCCTTTTTATACATATTACAATTCTGATGATTATAATGCTTACGATCAAAACTGGGATGTAATTGAAGATAAAGACGGAATTATTTATGTTGCAAATAATAATGATGGTATTTTGCAATTTGATGGTGTTGAATGGCGTAAAATTAAAATAGAGAATAAACCTGAGGTTAGAGCTCTTGCAATTGATAATTCAGGTGTTATTTTTGTTGGATGCACAAAAGATTTCGGGTATTTATCCCCTACGTTTAATGGAAATTTAATCTTTAAATCGTTATTAAATAAATTTGAAATAAATAACTTTCCTTTTTCTCAAATTTTTAAAATAAATATAATAAAAGACTCTGTTTTTTTTAAAACAGATAATAGTTTACTTTTTAAATATATTCTAAAAGAAGATACTGTATTAGTAAGTAATATGCCTCAATATTCCCTTTTTACATTTAATATAAATAATGAATTATATAGTTCAAGTTATATAGAAGGTCTTTTTGTACGGGTGAAAGATACTGTTAAAGTAACTAAAGGAGGTGAATTTTATAAATCAAAAAATATATTCTCTGTTTTACCTGTAGATTCTTCTTTATTGAAGATAATCACATGGGGTAATGGATTTTATAATTACGATACAAAAACAGGTACTTCTGTACAGTTGTTAAATAATAATGATTTATCTTTTATAAAGAATTATAATTCGTATGCTGCAACTCAGTTTGAGAGTACAACATTGGTCGCTACTTTGGGAACAGGTATTATTTCTTTAAATAATAATAATGAGATAGAAAGGGTTTATGATGAGCAGTTAAGTATAAAAGATCATAATTGTGCGTCAATAACAATATTGGGTAATTCAGCATGGAGTGCATTGAGTATGGGGATTTTAAGGTTTGAATATAATAGTCCGTTTAGCTATTTTTCAAAAGAATCAAATCTTGAGGGGTTTGTTGTTGGGGTAATAAAAAAAGATAATATTCTTTATGTTGCTACTGAAATAGGACTTTTTTATTTTACAATAAACAATGATATTCCGGAGTTTAAAAAAATAAATGGAATAAAAGGACAAATTGTAGAAATTACAACAATGTCTCAGTTAAATGATAATATTCTTATTGGGACTTATGATGGAATATATCAATATAATACTAAAAGTAAAGATTTATTTATCATAGAAAAAAAATATAATCTTTTAAAAGTTTCAAAAACAGAGTCATCATCATTATATGTAACAGCACTTTTGCCAAATAAACAAGAAGAAAATTTATGGGTAGGGACAAAATCTCGTCTTCTTTGTTTAAATAATAAAAGTGGTAAGTGGGAGATGACGGATAAAATTTATACTATAGGTGATAGAGTAAATAATATTATAATTGACTCTTTAGATAATATTTGGGCTACAACCAAGCAAAAAGGAATTGTTAAGATAGATAATAGTACTAATAAGATGTCATTTATAGATACTTTATCAGGATTGCCTGCGATGTATTCTTTGCGTTTATATAAACATAAGAATAAACTTTTTTGTTCAACACCAAAAGGAATATATTCTTTTAATTGTAAAACATCAAAATTTTATAAAGACACTATTTTTCCTGAAAAGTTTATAAATGGTTCTCACTCTATTGACCGTATAGTGTTTGATAACAAAAATAATATTTATATAAATTATTCATCAATAAATCAAAAAGGAATAGATAAATTAGAGTTTAACAAAACTACAGGGAAATATAGGATAGTAAATGATTTTAAAAGGTTAGGTAATGTTGATATAAATTTCTTTTATCCTGACAGTAATTTAATTTGGTTTGGTATAGGTGATGTATTATATAATTACGATAACAGTAAAAAAATAAACACAACTTTACCAT
>CAYRJP010000040.1:0-8502 GCA_964424425.1 uncultured Bacteroidales bacterium
GGTGTATTAAATCGGCACTCATTCCTACATATACTTTTTTTGCCATGATTTTTAATGTTTTGGCAAATGTATAATTTTTTGATGTTATTTATTTTAATATAAAAGTATTTTTTTATTGTTTAATGTTCTTTTTTGTAATCAATAGCAAAATCAAAACTTACATAAACTAAAAAAGGGCTTATAATAAAAATATTACAGCCCTTTTGAAAAACATAAAGTTTACTTACTCCCCTTCGGTAGGTTCGTTCTCTGTAGCTTCAACTTCTACAGCCTCAACTTTAGTTGAATCTGTCTCGGTAGTTTCTACTGCAGCAGTATCTGCAACAGGAGCTGCTTCTTCTTTTACAACTTCTTTTTCTACCTCTTGTTTAACCTCTTTTTTAGTGTTGTTGTTACATGCATAAAATGCAACAAATGCCATTACAGCTAGCATTAAGCTTAAAGTTCTAAATCTTTTCATCAGATAAAAGTTTATAAATTGTTATATAATGTTGTTATAATATTACATAAATATATAAAAAAAATGAAAAAACAACATAAATTATTGTTAAAAAATATATTTTGCATTCTTATAAATTTATTATATATGTATATAATGACTTTCTAATAACACAAACCAGAACCATTAACATATTTAAAATAAGATAATTATATTGAATTTTATATAAATATCATTTTATTTAATTTATAATTATAAAAATTTTATGGAAAACTGTTTTTTGATGCATCTTATTTATAAAACATTGAAAAACAATTTAAAATCTATAAATTATGAAAACTCTATCATTAATTATTACAGCAATTTTTGTTTCGATATTATTAAATACAGTATCGGCACAACAAATAACAGGAACAGTTACTTTTTTCGAAAACGGAAAGCCTCTTGAAAATGTTAAAATAGTTTTAAAAAATACCAATATTAAAACTTTTACCGACAAATCGGGACACTATTCAATTGTTATTGATTCAATTCACAATATTCTTATTTTTTCTAACGAAAAAATGAAAACAAAAGAGATAAATGTGCAAGGACGCACTATTATTAATGTATCGCTTAAAGCAAAAAACAGTAAAAAGATTACTGAATTTTATGAAGAAGCCGATATTTCAACAAATGAATATATTAAAATATCGCCTGCAGGAATGCCTGTATCAAGAGCAACAGGACTTACCGGTTATGGAATGCCCGATATGATATATAAAGATTTTAATACAGAAAGTTACTCCACTATTCACGAAAACGGATTTAAAAAAGTTTCCATGAATCCGTTGTCAACATTCTCGGTTGACGTGGATGCCGCATCATACAGTAATATTCGACGATTTATTAATATGGGACAACTACCCCCTACCGATGCAGTTAGAATTGAAGAGATGATTAATTATTTTTCGTATGAATACAAACAGCCTAAAAAAGACAAACCGTTTAGTATCAATACCGAATTATCACAGTGTCCTTGGAATAAAAATAATTACTTGTTGCTTGTAGGATTACAAGGAAAGAAAATTCCTACCGATAAATTACCTGCTTCAAACTTAATTTTTTTAATTGATGTTTCAGGGTCTATGCAAGCTCAAAATAAATTGTCATTATTAAAATCATCGTTTAAACTTTTGGTTGAACAACTTCGTCCGCAAGACAGAGTAGCAATAGTAGTTTATGCAGGTAATTCGGGTTTGGTTTTACCCTCAACATCGGGTAGCGAAAAACAAAAAATAATGTCGGCTATTGATAAACTAGAAGCAGGAGGCTCAACAGCAGGAGGCGAAGGTCTTAAACTTGCTTATAGTGTTGCAGAAGAAAACTTTGCCGAAAACGGAAACAACAGAATAATACTTGCCACCGACGGTGATTTTAACATAGGACCTTCAAGTAATGCCGAAATGGAACGTTTAATTGAGAAAGAACGCGAAAAAGGCATTGCAATATCTGTTTTAGGATTTGGAATGGGAAATTACAAAGACGATAAAATGGAGATAATTGCCGATAAAGGAAACGGTAACTACAACTATATCGACAATTTACAAGAAGCAAAAAAAGTATTGGTCAGCGAATTCGGCGGAACACTGTTTACCATTGCCAAAGATGTTAAATTTCAATTGGAATTTAATCCCGCTACAGTAAAAGAGTATCGCCTGATAGGGTACGAAAATCGCTTACTAAACGAAGAAGATTTTGATAACGATAAAAAGGATGCCGGTGAGATAGGTTCAGGACATACAGTAACCGCTCTTTACGAGATTGTTCCTGCCGACAGCAAAGATTTTAATAATAATTTGAAATATCAAAAAACTGAACTTTCAGAAAATGCAAAAAAAAGTAATGATTTAATTACTTTAAAGTTAAGATACAAAGCACCCGACGGATTTAAAAGCAAACTGATTGAACAAACCGTAAAAAATAATCCCATAGCTTTAAACAAAACATCGAATAATTTCAGATTTGCTGCTGCTGTAACTGAATTCGGAATGGTATTACGCAACTCTGAATTTAAAGGAACTTCATCGTTTAAACAGGTCATTGAATTAGCTGAAAATGCAAAAGGTGATGATAAAGACGGTTATCGCAGTGAATTTATAAGATTGGTTAAAGCTGCCGAACTGCTAACTAAGTAAGTTTGTCTATGATATTCGAGTTTAAAGAAAATTTTATACCCCCCTGTAATTTTCCTTTATCTATTTACAGGAAAAAAGAAATGTCTAAAAAGAACATTTTAATAAAAGACCTAACAGGTTCACTTTATATAATTTAAATTAAAAACCTGTTAGGTCTAATTATATTGCTTTTTAACACCCTCAACGGGTGTTTTTCTTATATCAAATATATAATACAAAAATCAGACATTATAGATAAACTCTATTATAATGTATTGAATAATTATTTTTACCTTTATGCAAATTTTAAAATGAAGTAACAAAAACAATGAAAATAAATATTTTAATATTTTTTATTACTTTATCAATACTGTTTTCTTGCGAAAAACAAGAAGTTACACAACTCCCTGTAAACTATGATTACGGATATTTTCCTTTAGATTCGGGTATATGGCGAGAATTTAACGTTACTTTTATTAATATCGACAAGCAAACAAATGTATATGATACCGTAAATTATCAACTGCGAGAAGTTTTTGCAGGTTGGTATTTAAATGCAGCAGGAGATTCAACAATGTGCATCAATAGATTTATCAGAGACAGTATAAATCACCCTTGGCGGGAAACAACAGTGTGGTATGCGTATATTAAAAACAGAGATGCTATTCAAAATGAAGGTAACATTAAGTATCTGAAAATTAAATTTCCCACTATTTTAAATTCAGAATGGAACGGTGATATTTATAATCGTTTTGATACTCTCAATACATATAATTACACCGTATCGTCAGTTGATATTGCCGAACAAATTAATAATATTACTTTTGATTCGGTTTTAACAATTACTCAGAGATATAAAGAATCGATAATTGACAAAGTTTATTTTTACGAAAAATATGCTTACGGCACAGGACTTATCGAAAAACAACAGATTGATATTTACTCAAGCGACGTTGATCCTTCAATTCCTATAGAAGAAAGAGTTACCAAAGGAACAATATATTCTCAAAAAATTATAAAATATGGCAAAAATTAGTTTTATATTTTTAATCATTACAGTGCTGTTTTTTAATATTGCTCCGGCACAAAATTATCGTTTTGGTTATCTTATCGAATTTACCGATAAAAATAATACTATATACAATATCAAAAACCCCGAAGAATTTCTTTCGGAAAGAGCAATTGAGCGGCGACAAAAATTTAATATTGAAATAACTTCACAAGATTTTCCCGTAAACAAAACCTATACCGACAGTATTGTTAAACTTGGAGCAAAACTGCATGTCACAAGTCGTTGGTTTAACTCTGCCGTTTTTTTTACCGACAGCGTTAACTTTCCCGATAAGGTTTCCAACATATCTTTTGTTTCAAATTGCAAACTTGTTTACAAAACCGACAAAAAAAAATCCGCTTTATCACAAAATAAACTTAAATCGGTTTCCGATGATGAAATTTACGGCAATTCCTATAATCAAATAGCAATGTGTAATGCTCAAAAACTTCATTACAAAGGCTTTAAAGGTAAGGGTATTCAAATAGCAGTGCTTGACGGAGGCTTTCACAATGTAAACACAATGGAATGTTTTGACAGCTTGTTTATGAACAACAGAATATTAGGATATTGGGATTTTGTTGAACAAAATGATAATGTATTTGACGACCATACTCACGGTATGGGAGTGCTATCAATTATGGGCGGCAACTTACCCAAACAACTTATGGGTTCAGCTCCCGAAGCATCATATTATCTTTTCAGGACAGAAAATGTTTATTCGGAATATCCCATTGAAGAAGAAAATTGGATTGCCGCAGCAGAACGAGCCGACAGTGCAGGAGTAGATATAATTACAGCATCGTTGGGATATAATAATTTTGACGATGAAAATATGAGTTATACTTACGAAGACATGGACGGTAAAACTGCCAGAATAACCAAAGGAGCCGAAGTTGCTTTCAGTAAAGGAATATTTATGATAAACAGTGCAGGAAACGAAGGAACAAATTCATGGCATTATATAACTGCACCAAGCGACGGTGAACATGTTTTGTGTGTGGGAGCCGTTGCCGAAAATAGAGAAATTGCTCCTTTCAGCAGCCGCGGACCTTCTGCCGACGGACGCATTAAGCCCGATGTAATGGCTACAGGATACGGAACAACATTAATTTATGCCGACGGAACAGTAGGTTACGGCAACGGAACTTCTTATTCTTGTCCTTTAATGGCAGGAATGATTGCTTGTTTGTGGCAGGCATTACCCGATAAATCGAATGTGGAAATTTTGAGCCTTATTCATGAAATTTCTGACAGATACGATACCCCCGACAATGATTACGGATACGGAATACCCGATTTCGCCAAATTATCGTTCCTTATCGACAGCTCAAATTTTAATAAAAAATCTGATGATGATGTAGTTACGGTTTATCCCAATCCGTTTACCGATAAAATAATGTTTCAACTGTTTATAAATAAATCGCAAACTATTAAAATAGTTTTATATAATAATTTGGGTAAGAAAGTGTATTACACCGAAAAATATTTTTTCCCCGCTTCATACAATCTTGTAATACTGGATGATTTACCGAAACTACAACGCGGCTTTTATTCGTTGTCGATTTATACCGAACAAAAAACTTTATCGACAAAAATAGTTAAAGAATAATCTGAAAATTTAATTTTTAAAAAGTGTCGTTACAAATTTTATACGAAGATAACCATATAATAGCCGTAAATAAAAAGGTTTCGGATATTGTTCAAGGTGACAAAACAGGTGATAAGCCTTTAAGTGAAATAGTTAAAGACTATATCAAAGACAAATACAACAAACCCGGAAATGTTTATTTAGGAATAACTCACCGTTTAGACCGACCTACAAGCGGAGTTGTGATTTTTGCAAAAACAAGCAAAGCATTAACCCGACTTAACGAAATGTTTAAACACAAAAAAGACCTGAAAAAAACATATTGGGCAATTGTAAAAAACAAGCCCGAACAAAACAGTGGTCAATTAATCAACTACTTATACAAAGACAATAAAACAAACAAATCGTTTGTGTGCGGAAAAAACCGACGCGGAGGCAAAGAGGCTGTTTTAAATTATAAAGTTATAGCAAATTCCGACCGTTACTATCTTATAGAGGTAGAACTGTTAACAGGGCGACACCATCAAATAAGAGTTCAACTGGCAAATATAGGTTGTGTGATACGAGGAGATAAAAAATACGGTTATCCACGTCCCAACCCCGATGCAGGAATAAATTTACATGCACGAAAAATAAATCTTATTCATCCTGTAAGTAAAGAAAATATTGAGATTACAGCTCCCGTTCCCGATGATAAATTATGGAAATTATTTGAAAATACAGCAGGAAATATTCAATAATTAACTATTTAAAACTTCATAATATTTTTCAACATATTGACATATCTACATATAATAATATTTGGCATTTTTTTTGATAATACAACTGTGATAATAAAAAAATTAAAATGATATGGCAAAATTCAATGAAATAATATCAAGCGATACACCTGTTCTTATAGATTTTTATGCCGATTGGTGTGCTCCTTGTAAAATGATGCCACCAATTTTAAAACAGGTAAAAGACAGATTCGGTGATAAAATTCGGATTATAAAAATTGATACTGATAAGAATCCGGAAATATCTTACAAATATCAAATAAGAAGTATTCCTACTTTAATACTGTTCAGAAACGGAGAAAAGATATGGCAAACATCGGGAGCTGTTCCGGCACAACAGTTAATATCTGATTTACAATATTATATAAACTAAACCTTTTACATGAATTTATTGTTTATAAATAAAGATTAACTAATATAAAAAAGACTAATGAGAAAATTTTTAACGGCTACATTAGCCATTTCATCTTTGTTTTTGTTTTCTTGTAATAATTCAAGTAATCAAAAAACAGACAGTAATAGTGAAATAAAGACAGAAAAAAGTGTTGAGAAAGGGAAAAACGACAATCTGTCAGAAGCAAACAGAAATCAACATGTCGCAATACATTTAAGCAAAGCTGATTTTTTGGAAAAAGTTTGGGACTATGAAACAAGCCCCGACAAATGGGAATATAAAGGTGATAAACCTTGTATTATTGATTTTTATGCCGATTGGTGCGGACCTTGTAAAATAGCAGGACCTATACTCGAAGAACTTGCTCAAGAATACAAAGGACAAATTTATGTTTATAAAATAAATACCGAAAAAGAACAGGAGTTAGCCGGAGCATTCGGTATCAGAAGCATTCCCACGTTTCTTTATTGTCCGGTAGGTAAAAATCCTCAAATGGCGGCAGGAATAGGACAAACGCGCGAACAAACAAAAGAGATGTTTAAAAAAGTAATTGACGATTTTTTGCTGAATAAAACTGCGGCAAAATAGAAATACGCTAAAAATAAAAAGAGGCTGTTTAAAAAAAATTAAACAGCCTCTTTTTATTTTTTTTTTTAATTAAAAAAAAACTACATAGCATTAATTATATCTTTAATTGCTGTTTTTACATTCTCAAA
The DNA here is from genome assembly GCA_964424425.1 of uncultured Bacteroidales bacterium. Taxonomy (GTDB): domain Bacteria; phylum Bacteroidota; class Bacteroidia; order Bacteroidales; family SZUA-534; genus GH45. The sequence continues at coordinate 7,127 of CAYRJP010000040.1, forward strand.
AGCATTATTATCTTTTACCACATAGTTTGTGGCATTTTCTCTTACAAAATCATAAACTAAATTAGCATCTTCTTGAGCCGAAAGAATAATAACCTTTGCTTGAGGCTTAATAGCATGTATCTCTTTTAAAACTTCAAGCCCATTCTTAGCATTTGAATTTTCACTATTTAAATAATAATCTAAAACAATAACATCAGGGTTAAGGTGTAAATGATTAATGCACTCCTCTCCTGTTTGAAATCCTACAATATTAAAATCAAGATTATCTGTTAAAGATTCTTTTAGCATCTCAAGAAAAATAAAATCATCATCTACCAAAAAGATATTATATTTGCCATTCATAACTTTAAATTATACTACGGTTAATTAATCCATAAATGTAATAAAAATACTTGTATTTATAACACAAAAGAATAAATTTTTTGTTTAAGCTCATCAGGATTAAATGGTTTTATAATATATTCATTCATTCCGTTTTTTAGTGCTTGTTCTTTTTCTATCGGGAGTGCATGAGCCGACATTCCAATAATAGGAATATTACATTTTGGTTCGGGCAAGCTGTTTCTGATATACTGAGTAGCTTCGTGTCCGTCCATTATCGGCATTTGAATATCCATTAAAATAATATCGTAATTCTTTTTTTGAACAGCCAGAATTGCTTCTTTACCGTTTTCGGCAATATCAACAATTATAGGTTCATTCCACGAAAGCATTGTATCTTTTGCCAACTCTTGATTAATCAAGTTATCTTCAACAAGCAACACATTTATTGTTCTGTTTATTACATCATTATTGCTTTTTTGAGTATTTTCAATTTTGGCTTCACTTTCTTTTTTTGCATCAACTGCATAATTGATTGAAAATGAGAATATTGACCCCTCATTGATTTTACTTTTAACTGATATTGTTCCGTTTTGCAATTCGATTAATCGTTTTACAATAGATAACCCTAACCCTGTTCCGTTAAATAACCTTGATGCATCATTGTGAATTTGAGTAAAACTATCAAAAATAGATTCAAGTTTACTTTCAGGAATACCAAATCCGGTATCAATAATATCAAAACGCAAAGTGCAATTACCGTTATTTTTTTCACACTCAGCTTCAATGGTTACTGTTTGTCCGTTATTTGAGAATTTAATGGCATTACTTATTAAATTAATAAGTATTTGCGATAATCTGTATGGGTCGCCAATAAGATTTTTAGGAATAAACGGATCAAGGTGAATTTCGATATTAATATTTTTTTCTTCGGCTCTGAATTTTAAAGTAGATATTGATTGAGTAATAACTTTTACCGGATTAAAAGAAGTTTTTTCAAGAAACAGTTTTCCTGCTTCAATTTTACTAAAATCAAGTAAATCATTAATAATAAT
>CAYRJP010000040.1:8602-15248 GCA_964424425.1 uncultured Bacteroidales bacterium
TGTTTCTGCAATAATTGTTTATTAATTGTCTGCAGTTTTTTGTAAAAAAACAATACCAGTAGTGATATAATCAGAAATAATACTGTGAGAAGAATAAATAATATTTGCATTTTCTTTTTTTTGCCCAATAATAATACATTTATTTCAGTTTGCTTTAATAGTTCTTCAATTTCTTGCTCTTTTTTTTCTACTTTATATTGAGTATTGAATTTAGCAAGTTGCATATTAAGCTTTTCGGAGAATAAAGAGTCTTTATACAAAACAGCTGTTTTATAAGCATCAACAGCATTTCTAAGATTATTGCTTGCTGTATATGCTTCGGCAAGCAACAGATAATTATTATACAGTTTAAAATTATTAACCGGTGTCAATTTTATACTTTCATTAATATATTTAACGGCTTTTGAATATTTTTTTCGAATAAACAAACAGATTGCCATATTTTGATATACATCGGCTAATCCTGAATTTGAATTTATCTCTTTAAATATTTTCTCTGAATTTTCAAAATACTCATCGGCTTTTGATAATTGATTAAGTTTATTACAGTAAATATTACCAATTTCATTATTTATTTTAGCTATTTCGTTTTTACTGTTTAACTCGGTATATATTTTTAGTGCTTCATTATAATAATCAAGCGACTTTGAAAATATGTTTGTTTCAAAATAGACTTGTCCCATTCCACTCAGAGAATTAGCAATTTCAAATTTATTACCTATTTCTTTAGCCAACATCAACGCATCTGTATAATAATTAAGAGCCAAATCATATTTACTCCACTGACAATAGATATCCCCTATTTTATTAAGACTTACGGGAATTTTGTTTTTTGCGTTAATCTGTTTTTTCAGTTCCAAACTTTTAATTACATTATCAATAGCTCTGCTATAATTACTTAATTCTTCGTAAATCAATCCTTTGTTGTAATAAACTATTGCCAATTTGTATTTATCGTTTAAAAGAACAAAATTTTCAATTGCCTTATCATAAACTGTTAACGCCAAAGTATATTTTCCCCACTCTTTATATACTGCTCCAAGATTCACAAGTATATTTGATATAATATCCGTTTTATTAAACTCTTTAGCTATATCAAGAGCATCATTAAACATTTTTCCCGCTTTATTATAATCTGCTGTTCTATAATAAATTAATCCCATATTTATTAATGGTCCGGTAGTTAATAATTTATTGTTCAGCGTATTGTAAATTACCAATGCTTTTGTAAGATATTGTATAGCATTATTATTATCCCCCAAATTAAAATATAATAAACCAATATTATTATACAACTTGGCAAGTTCAACATTTACAGTATCTGTATCAAAAATATTAACGGCATTATTATATAATAATAGTGCTGAATCAAGTTCACCTTTGTGAAACATTATATTTCCTTTGGTTTTTATTGCCGATATTTTTTTTATTTTATCTAATTGTTCAGATATGTCTATCGCTTTATTGCAAAAAATAATGGCACTATCGTATTTGTTTGTTGCATAATAATTTGACAACTGAATAAGTAGTTCAAATTTTGTTTTGTTATCGGAATTATCCAACAATTGTATAATACTGTCGGTATTAACTGATGCAAAAATATTTGAAATATTAATAATAACTAATAATAGAATTAAAGTAACTTTTATTTTAAAATAACTCATTGTTGTTTGAAACAAGTAATAAAAATAATTATCTGCTTGAGTTAATAAAATCTTTTATTTCAGGGGTAGCATCTGTCCATGAGTTGTTAATATCTGCAATAAGGGAAGCAATTTTATCTCTTTGTTTGTCTTGCTGCGAGAAATATTCAATATTTTTTGCATTCTCTTGACTATCATTCATTCCCAAATAGCCTAATTTTGGTTTTAATGCATGAGCTTTATTTCTTAATATATCCCATTTTTTATTTTCATAAGCTTTTGTTATTTCAGCTATTTCGTTAGGAATACTTTCATAACAAAGTTCTACTATTTTTACAATTTTATCGTTACTGTTACCGTAAATCTTTTTAAGATTATCGATATTAAAGAATTTAAATTGCATATCAATTGCTTTATTATTAATTGGTTTTTCTTGTTGTATAAAATTATTATTAGTGAATTTCAATATTTTAGAAAAAAGATCTTGAGGGTCAAATGGTTTTGAAATATATTCATTCATACCTATTTTAAAACAATTTTCTTTTTCTGTTTTAAGAGCATGAGCTGTCATTGCCATAATAGGAGTATTACATTTTGGCTCAGAAAGTTTTCTTATCTCTCTAGTAGCCTCAATGCCATCCATTACAGGCATCTGAATATCCATAAGAATAAGATTGTAATCGGTATTTTTTACTTTTTCAAGAGCTACTTTACCATTATTTGCCAAATCTATTTTAATAGTGCTATTCCATGATTTTAATGTATCAAATGCAAGTTGTTGATTTATCAGATTATCTTCAACCAAAAGTATATTCATATTATCAGCACCTTTGCTTATTACATTTTTGTTTAAACTTTTATTTTGTTTTGCTGCATCTTTATCGGCACCTTTCAGTATTACATAAAAAGTAAAAGTAGTTCCTTTACCAACTTTACTTTCAACATTAATATCACCGTTTTGCATTGTAATGAGTTGTTTTACAATAGATAATCCTAAGCCTGTACCTCCATAACGGCGGGCAATATCACTTTCGCCTTGTGTAAAACTTTGAAATATTTTATTGAGTTTATCCGGCATAATACCAATACCATTATCTTCAACTTTAAACAACAGTTTTATATAATTTTCAGGTGAACTGCCTACATTTATTGTAAGTTTAATTTTGCCATTTTCACCGGTAAACTTTATGGCATTTCCCAAAAGATTTATTAATATTTGGTTTAACCTGACAGGATCACCTATTATTATATCAGGCACTTCAGGAGCAATATTACTTTTAATATCAATATTTTTCTCGGCTGCTTTTACAAGAAGAGTGCTTAAAGTATGATGAATTAAATTTTTAAAATTAAACTCTATTTGCTCAAGCGATAATTTTCCCGATTCTATTTTTGAAAAATCAAGAATATCGTTTATTACTACCAATAAATTGTTTCCCGATGCTTTAATATTTTCAATATATCTGCGTTGTGAACTATCTAAGTTTGTATTAAGCAAAAGGTTTGTAAAACCTAAAATAGCATTTAAAGGAGTTCGTATTTCGTGACTTGTATTAGCAAGAAATATCTCTTTCATTTTGCTGCTTCTGCGAATTTCTTTATTAGCAATCTCCAATTTTTTATTTTGAGCATTAATAGTTTCCAGTGCTTTTTCAAGGTCGTCTTTTTGTGTTTCTATTTGATGTAATGCCTTTTGCAACATTATATGGTGTTTGCTCGATTTTTTAAAAGCCTGCTCCAATTCCGTTTTTTGTGCTTCAATCTCGTCTATCTGTTTTAATGCCGTATTATGTTGCTTTACAAGTTCTTTGTTGCGTTTATCGTTTTTGTTTAAATTACGGAAGACTGTAACTTGAGAAATAACAAATACTCCGGTTAAAACATTATCCTTTAATGATGGTGCAAATGTTATATCATGTCTTAAAGTTATATTTTCCGAATCGTTTTCAATAAATTTTAGAGAAATATTTTTTTTATTATTAATGCATGACTCAAAATATTTAGTTACATTTTTTATTCGGCTGTAATCATTAATACTTTGCCCCTGTTTTAAAGAACTAAATAAAACTTTATTATTATCAATATCAGCAGAAGTTGTTTCAAGTATTCCTTCTTTGTTAAAAAACAAGGTTAAAGTTATTCTTTGAATAATATTACCAGAGCTTGTAGTATTAGATGTCTTTTCCTTTTTATCAAATAACAATAACTTAATCAATAAAAACAAAGTTGTTGCAAATAATATTATTAGTAATATATCTTTTAATTCCATATTGTTTTTCAATTTATTGAATAATCAAAATATGTTACTTTTTTTTATAATAAGTTAAATAAGATTTTAGATTTGAAAATTAAAACTTAAAGGTTACAAATCAAATAAAAATACAAAATTTATTTTTAATCTAAACTACAAAATGTTTTTGTTAATTTGGTTTGAGAAAAAAATATTTACATTTGCTCAAATTTAAAATATTAAATAAATGGTATTATCAATTATACTTATTCTGTCTTATATTTTTATTCCCGTATTGTTAATTTATTTAAGCGAAAGATTTACTGTTGTCGAAAAGGTTGGAGCGGTTCTACTTGCTTATGCCATCGGGTTACTGCTTGGCAACAGCGGTTTAATTGAGCATGTCGGGAATTATAAAAATATTCAAGAGATATTTAATAATATTACCATACCATTAGCATTGCCTCTATTATTGTTCCCTTTAGATATAAAAAGATGGATAAAAAATGCCGGAAAAGCTTTAGTTGCATTAATAGTTCTACTTTTTAGCGTGATAGTTTCTGTTGCTTTGGGTTATTTTGTGTTTGAACATAAAATTGATGATGCATGGAAAGTAAGCGGTATGCTTATGGGAGTGTATTCGGGCGGAACACCAAACCTTGCTTCTATTACTGCCATGCTCAATGTGAGCCCCGAAGATTTTGTAATGGTAAATACCCTTGATATTATTGTATCGTCGGTATATCTGCTGTTTTTAATGACTGCCGGTAAATATCTGTTTCGTAAAATATTACCTAAATACAAATTTAATGAACTAACTATTGAAAACGGTAATTATCAAGATGAAAATAATTATAAAGGAATATTTAAAAAAGAAAATATTTTTCCTGTTTTAAAGGCTGTCGGTTATTCGCTGCTTATCGTAATTATTTCTATAGGTATCAGTTTTTTAATAACAAGAACTATTTCGATGCTTGTTTTAATACTTAGTATTACCACTTTGTCAATAGCTGCATCATTGTTAAAACAGGTAAACAGCATACAATATACATTTCAAACGGGAATGTATCTTATTGTTGTGTTTTGTATGGTTGTTGCTTCAATGGCTGATATCAGCAAGCTCGGAGCTGTTGCTTTCGATATTTTAGAGTATATCTCGTTTGTGGTTTTCGGTTCGTTGATAATAAAAACACTTTTAAGCAAAATATTTAAGATTGATGCCGATACGCTTATTGTTTCATCAACAGCATTAATTTGCTCGCCTCCATTTGTGCCTGTTATGGCAGGTATTTTAAAAAACAAACAAATTATTGTAACCGGATTAACAATAGGTATTATCGGTTATGCAGTTGGTAACTATCTTGGTGTAACAATAGCTTATTTATTGAAATAATATTTCTTAAAAAATATAGTTAAGTCCCATATAAAATCCCATATCGCCATCTTGCTTATTTATAGGAAATCCCGCATCAAAAGTTAAAATAAAATTGTGATTCATAGCAATATGTAATCCTGAACCATAGCTCATATGCAATCTATCGTGTCCTTCTTTAAAATACAAAGGTCGTTGATTGTCGGGAACCGGTGAAATATCAAATTTATGATTTAATATTACCTGTCCAAAGTCTATAAACGGACTGAATGCCAAATAAAAATTTTGCTCAAAAACTCGAAAATCTGAAAATATCCACCTCAACTCAATATTACCATAACCTACCGCTGCTCCTACTATTCTATTACGCATTACTCCGCGAATAGTAGTAGAACCTCCAAGACCGTCAAAAATCTCAGAATTTGAAAACGAATTTACCATATACGGAAGCATCGAAAAAGGTGCTTTATCCCTTACTGTATGCTGATAACTCAAACGATATACCAGCGACAATTTATCCCTTATCAATGTAAAATATTGACGATGTGTAATAGCAAGTTTAGTAAAAACAAAACCCTTGTTGAATGACTGAAAAACAACACCTTCGCTCCATATTCCTTTGGTTGCATTTGCTGTATTATTTCTACTGTCGTAAATCATCCCTATTTTAAAATTAAGGAAGAAACCACCATTTTTTTCTTTTTCGGAAATAATGCCCCACTTAATATATTTATCATACAAAGTTTCAACATCGGGCAATTCATTTTCGGGTTTATGCAGTTGATTATAGTGTTTTACGTTAAAAGGTGCTGTTTTAATATCAAGAATATTTATTCCTGCCGACAAATAAATATTTTTTACATTAATTTCTTTTTGAAAATTAATTATTGCCCTGAAAACATCTCTGCGATGTTTGTAAAAAACTTTTGTTTTATACTCGGAACTTTCGGGTGTTATCCACTTTTTATTATAAACGGCATTGTAACCGTTAAATCCGAAAAAGTTAAGCGAATTATCGGGATTATATAAAATATCTATCGTTAAACGTGTATTGTATATTAAATATTTAGAATCGTAAAAAATACGATAAAGTCCGCTTCCTTTTGAATACCAACCTGCCTCGGCATAAAACGAATGATAATATTCCGGGTAAATACTGCCATCGCCATATTGAAATAAATTTGCCAAAGCTCCAAGATGTAATCCTAAATCTGAATTATAAGTAACAATAGGCAAAGCTCCTATATTCCAACCTTTTTTATATGTATGCTCTATCTTTGTGCTGTCTTGACCAAATATTATTTTTGAAATAAAAAATAATACTATAAACAAAGTTATTCTCATTGATAATAAATTCAAACTAACCTTTTTACCGTTTACGCACAAAGGTATAAAATTAAC
>CAYRJP010000041.1:0-8128 GCA_964424425.1 uncultured Bacteroidales bacterium
TCTTCGGGAGTGCCTTCGCAAATGATTGTTCCGCCGTTGATGCCACCGTCTTGTCCTATGTCAATTATATGGTCGGCAAGTTTTATCACATCAAGATTGTGCTCAATAATAATTACCGTATTTCCTTTGTCAACAAGTTTATTAATAACTCCCATTAACACCTTAATATCTTCAAAATGCAAACCTGTTGTGGGTTCATCAAGAATATAAAGAGTTTTGCCCGTGTCTTTTTTTGCCAATTCTGTAGCTAACTTTACACGTTGAGCTTCGCCTCCGCTAAGGCTTGTTGACGATTGCCCCAACCTTACATATCCCAAACCTACGGCTTTCAAAGCATTTAACTTTTGTTTTATTTTAGGAATATTTTCAAAAAAATCGGCAGCGGTATTTATTGTCATATCCAATACATCGGATATTGATTTTGCTTTGTAACGAACCTCCAAAGTTTCGCGATTGTAACGTTTACCGCTGCATTCGTTACAATTGACATACACATCGGGCAAAAAATTCATTTCAATAACCTGCACACCTGCACCTTTACAAGTTTCGCACCGTCCGCCTTTTACGTTAAACGAAAATCTGCCCGGCTTGTAACCGCGAATTTGTGCTTCGGGCAATCGTGCAAAAAGGTCGCGAATATCGGTAAACAAACCGGTATAAGTTGCAGGATTTGAGCGTGGTGTGCGTCCTATCGGTGATTGATTTACTTCTATAACCTTGTCGATGTTTTTTATTCCAGATATTGATTTATACGGAAGCGGTGTTTTTAGAGAGTTGTAGAAATGCCTGTTAAGAATAGGATGCAAAGTTTCGTTTATCAAACTTGATTTTCCGCTGCCTGAAACTCCCGTAACGCATATTAATTTTCCCAACGGAAAAGTTACATCAATGTTTTTCAGGTTATGTCCCGATGCTCCTTTTAATACAATATTTTTTCCGTTTTCTTTTCGCCGTTTGGCGGGAATTTCAATAACTTTTTTTCGGTTAAGATATTGAGCGGTAAGCGAGTTTGTTTTTAAAATCTCTTGCGGAGTTCCCGCTGCTACAATTTCGCCGCCTTTTCGCCCTGCAAAAGGACCTATATCGATAACATAATCGGCAGACATAATCATATCTTCGTCGTGTTCTACCACAATAACCGAATTGCCTGTATCACACAATTCTTTCAACGATGTTATCAATTTATGATTGTCGCGTTGATGAAGTCCGATGCTGGGTTCGTCGAGAATGTAAAGCACATTTACAAGTTGCGAACCTATTTGCGTGGCAAGACGAATACGCTGACTTTCGCCGCCCGACAAACTTCGCGACGAGCGATTAAGCGACAGATATTTTAATCCTACTTGCAACAGAAAGCCTAAACGGTCGCGAATTTCTTTAAGTATTTCGGTTGCTATTTTGCGTTGCTTATCGGAAAGTCGATTCTCTATGTTTTGCAAAAAATTATATAAACTTTCAATATCCATTTCTGCAAGTTCGGCAATATTTTTACCGTCAATTTTAAAATGCAACGACTCTTTTTTTAGTCGTGTTCCGTTACATTCGGGGCAAACAGTCTCTTTTATGTAGTTTTTAATTTTTGATTTTGATTTACCCGTATCTGCCGATTCGTTTTCCGAAAAGTTAAGATAATTGATAACTCCCTGAAAACTCAGAAAGTAGTTACTTGAATTTCCGAGCGGTGTATTGTGCAGTTTCAACGGTTCTTCACTTCCGTAAAGGATAGTATCAAGAGCTTCTTCGGGAATATTTTTTATGGGAGTATCAAGTTTAAACTTGTATTTATCGGCAATAGCCTCAATTTGCCAAAAGATAAGGTTGCTCTTATATTTTCCCAACGGCACGATACCGCCTTTTTTTATCGAGATATTTGCATCGGGAATTATTTTATCAATATCAATTTTATTGATTACACCCAAACCTTTACATGCATGACAAGCTCCTGCCGGAGAGTTGAACGAAAATGAATGCGGAGCAGGTTCGTTATACGAAATTCCTGATTCGGCACACATCAGGTGTTTACTGAAAAAGTGCATTTCATCTTTTTCTACATCGAAAACAGCAGTAATGCCGTTGCCGAGTTTCATAGCTGTTTGCAACGATTCTCTGATACGTTTTGTTGATTTTTCGTCAACTCTCAATCTATCAACAACTATCTCAATATTGTGAGTTTTGTATCTGTCGAGTTTTAATCCGGGTTCAATATCTCTAATTTCACTGTTTATGCGAGCATAAATAAATCCTTTTTTTAAGAATCTCTCAAACAGTTCTTTGTAGTGACCTTTACGTCCTTTAACAACGGGAGCGGTAATATAAATTTTACTTCCGGCAAATTTTTCGAGCAACAGATTTGTAATTTGTTCGTCGGTGTATTTTACCATTTTTTTACCCGTTACATATGAGTATGCTTCGCCTGCACGAGCATACAGCAAACGCAAAAAATCGTAAATTTCAGTTGTGGTGCCTACGGTTGAGCGAGGATTTTTATTTGTGGTTTTTTGTTCGATAGAAATTACCGGACTTAGTCCTGTAATTTTATCAACATCGGGGCGTTCCATATTACCGAGAAACTGTCGTGCATATGCCGAAAATGTTTCGATATACCGGCGTTGTCCTTCGGCATAAATAGTGTCAAAAGCCAGCGATGACTTACCGCTGCCGCTTACTCCCGTTATTACCGTCAGTTTATTACGCGGAATTGTGACATCAATATTTTTCAGGTTGTGAACCCTTGCCCCGAGAACATTTATCTCTTTGTTCGATTCTATTATCTCTTTATTTACAGGTTGTTTCTTTTGCATTCTATTTTAAAATAAGTTGCAAAATTAACAAATGAATCGGACTTATTGTTTTTTCGGATAAAATTTATTGTTTTCGGGAATTTCTCTGAATTTGTCCGACGCAATTTTTATTTGATAAGTTTTGTGGTTTTTATTTGTTAACTTATCATCACGTAACCAAGGGTTAAGAAGTTTCAGAACTTTGTAATTAACTCCTATTTTATGGGCAAAATCGGGCATATTTGTAATTGCAGTATCCACAGTAACCGTTTTGTGAGGTATGGGTTGGTATTTTTCGGTTTCACTTACGTAAAATCCGTATTTTTCGGGGCTTTCAAGAATAAGTTTTATGGCAATAAGACGATAAACATATCTTGCTGTTTCTTCTCCGAGAATAAGATTGTAATAATCGTCTGATTTTTGTCTTGCAATTTGTTTCGACAGGTTTTTTCTGCCCACATTGTAAGATGCTGCCGCCATTGTCCAATTGCCGTATTTTTCGTAAGATTTTTTTAAAAATTGAGCCGCTGCCGCTGTTGATTTTTCTAAATTATAACGTTCGTCAACTTCGCTGTTTACTTCAAGTTTATAATCTTGTGCGGTGCCTTTTAAAAATTGCCAAAAACCTGCGGCATTCGATGGAGAAACAACGTTCATTAATCCGCTTTCGGCGACAGCCAAATATTTAAAATCATCGGGGACACCTTCTTTTTTAAGTATAGGTTCTATTACAGGGAAATATCTGTTTGCCCGTTTTATAAACAAAAGTGTTTGCGATTGCCAATAAGTATTTATCAGCATTTCGCGGTCTAAACTTTCGTAAATATCAAAATTATCTACGGGAACTTTTTCGCCTGCAAAATATATTGTTTCGGGAATGTCAACAGGAGTAATGCGGTAGTGAATATTTTCGGGAAAATGTTGAGTTGTTACATCATTTTCGGAATATGACGATAATATTATTATGCCGGTAATGCAAATTGCCGTTATTGCAATTATGGTAATAATTGAGCGTTTTTTCATTTGATTAATTTTTACTTTTCAGGTTTGCTTATTTTTGTATTTACATACAAAAGTATCATCACAAACAGTGCCAAGATACCGATTATCCAAACAGGAAAGAATATTTTTTGAGGAAACAGTATTATAAATACGGAAAAAGCAACAAATATTAAATTAATTGAAAGCAAAAGCCGTGCAATTGTTTTTTCGTGTAACCCCAAATACGACAAGTGGTGTGTTGTGTGGTCTCTGCCGCCTACAAATGGTGATTGCTTACGAAGCAGCCTGTTTACAGTAACAGTGGTAGTGTCGGTAATTGGAATTATAAACGCCATAAAAACAATCAAAAAGGGATATAGAGTTGAATGGTCGGGCATTTCTACTCCGTTCCAAAATACTTGAATACCGATAATAGCCAGCAAAGCACCGAGAAACTGCGAACCGTTGTCGCCCATATACATTTTTGACGGATTCCAATTGTAATAAAGAAAACTTAAAAGTCCGGCAAGTCCACCGATGGCAATAAAAAGAAATACTCCCGAAAACGGTTGAGTTATATACAAAATAAATATTGCTCCCAAAAGTATAGTGCTACTTACCGATGTAGTAATAGCATCCATATTATCAAGCATATTTACGCTGTTCATAATTCCCACAACCCAAAAAATTGTAAGTAGATAATTTAGCCAATTATTATCAAAAATATTTATGAAAATGCCTGTATATATCAGTATAATACCGCTTAAAAATTGAAATATAAATTTAAATCCGGGAGGTGTATTAAGCATATCGTCAGCCAGTCCCATAAGAAAAGCCATGGTAATAACAACGATGGTTCCGAATATTTGAGCATTAAGCAAATTGTCGATACCGAAAAAAAATGAATAATTAAAAATTGCAAAAATAAATGTTGCATAAAAAGTTATGCCGCCAAGTATGGGTTTCGATTGGCTGCTCCATCTTTCAGCACTTGTATTCATTTTTTTTATTTTGTAACGTTCTGCACGAATCACAAAATACCGATGCATCAACAAGCTGAATATAAATGTATAAACAAAAAATATTAAAAACTTTATTATCATTGGTTATCTTTTTATTTTAAAAATTTTTTTGGTAAACTTTTTTCCTATTGATATTTCATCTTCGTCGGTATAATAACCTTGTCCGTATCCATAACCATATCCGTAACCGTAAGTTCCGTATTTACTACTGTTATTAATTTGAACGCCGTTTAATATTACCGACAGGTTATCCATATTTTTATTTTCAATTAAGTAATTAATATTTTCGATAAAACTTCGTTTTGATGAGTTTGCTTTCATCACATAAATAGGATAGTTTGCCCGCTGTAAGTTAGGTAAAGCATCAGTAACAATACCCACAGGCGGAGTATCTATAATAATAACATCATATATATCTTCGAGTTCCGATAATAAATCTTCCATTTGGCTGCTTGATGCAAGTTCAGCAGGATTTGGCGGAACAGGACCTGCAACAATAAAATCGAAATTTTCAAGTTCGGAATGTTGAATACATTCATCTAATTTATGTTGTCCGATAAGCAGTGTGCTGATACCTTTGTTGTTATCTACATTGAATCCAAGATGAATACGAGGCTTACGTAAATCGAGGTCTAGTAAAATTATTTTTTTACCTGTAATAGACAATATTCCCGCAAGGTTAATTGCTACAAATGTTTTTCCTTCGCCTGATACGGTTGATGATACTGTTATAATTTTTGTTTCGGCACCGTGTGATATAAATTGCAAATTTGAACGAATTGTGCGAAATGCTTCAGTAAATATTGAGTTTGGTCTTCGATTTACCAAAAGTTGAGAATTGGGAATATCTTTACGATAAATAGGCACTGTTCCTAATATCGGTGCATCGGTATAATTTTGAATTGTGCTTATTGAAGGTATTTTATTGTAAAGTAAATATCTGATTATGATATAAGCTGCTCCCAAAAACATTCCCAAAAGAATAAAAATCGGGTATATCTTGCTCTTAATGGGAAAATCAGGATATTTCGGTGTTACGGCTTTTTCGAGTATTGTGTTTAACGAAACATAACCGGCTTGCGAAATCATATATTCGGCTTTTTTCTCTATCAGTTTATGATAAAAACCTTCGTTTATTGAGAAAATTCTTTCTAATCGTTTATATTCAAGTTCATCAAAATTTTTGTCGTCAAACAGTTTGTTTTCGAATTCTGCGATTTTTATTTTATAGTCGGATTGTTGATGCTTTAATCGTTCAACAGTTGTTCCCAAAAAATCTTTTAAAAGCTGTTTTTGGTTTTCAATTTGTTTGTTAATGATTTTTATTTTAATGTTATCGGCGGTAACATCATTAAGTAACTGTTCGCGTTGATTTACAAGTTGTTGTAAATTATTTAAAACGCTAACTACAATTGCTTCTGATTTTGTTCCCGAAAGGGTAGCTATAATTTCATAAATATTAAGGTCTTTATTTTTACTGATTTGGTTATTGATACGTTCGAGAGTTGCAAGTTCAAACTCAATATTCAATAATTCGGTTTCCATTTGATTTATACGGTCGGTAAAATAAGGAAATGGTGAATTTGTTGAATTGTATTGGTCAATATTAAGTTTATTTTCTTTTTTAAAAGCATGTAATTGCTTTTCGGTAGTATCCAAATTTTTATAAACAACTTTCAATCTGTCTTCGATAAAGGCTATAATATTTTCGGCACTCTCTTTCTTTATCTCAACATCATAATCAAGATATTCTTTGGCAATGGTATTTACAATGTTAACTGATTTTTCGGCATTGTGACCCGAATACTTTATTTCGATGGTATGTGCCGAGCGATTTAAAAGAGTAATTTGTAAATTGTTAATGTGTTTATTTACAATGCTTTCCGGATTGTTTACTGTAAAGTAAAATTGGTTTGAAGTTTGTTCTTTTATTGCATTATAATCAACAATATTATATTTAATACTTCCACCCGGTATTTTTGACCATTTATTTCTTTCAACAGTATATTTATATTCTTGTTTCCCGCTATATGTGGTAATTGTAGCTTTATCTTGTTCGTCAAAAGATATATGAAATTGACGGTCGTAAAAACCGATATCATCAGCTTTCCATTCAATAATAAAAGGGCTTCTGTTATAAAGTTCGGTGCCTAAAAATGTTCCTTCGATAAAATATGAAACATCAAGGTTTAGTTTAGAAAAAGCACGTTTTAAAAATTCTTTTGAACGTAAAAGCTCAATAACTTTTGATATGTCATCGCTACTTTGATAAACACTTTCAATATTTAATACTCTGGTAGAGCGGTCGTTTTCGTTAATTTGAATAACACTTAATGCCGAATATACGGGAAATGTATATCGTAAATATAAAAATGCTCCTACAACAGATAAAATAAAAAAAACAATAGCTACCCAATAACTTTTCCTTAATATTTGTAGAAAAATTACAGGGTCGAATTTATCGTTTAATACGGGTATTTTTGTTTTATTCATAATAATTTTACAGAGCCTTAATAGTTATAAAGAGCAATACGAACGTGTTAAACAGAGTGACATAAGGCATAATTTCGCCAAGAACTCTTGATGTATAACGCGGTCGTTTTTCTACATAAATAATATCGTTTGCTTGAAGCACCATATTTGCCTTTTTCATATCTTCAATGGTTCGTATATTATAAAGATATACTTGCGGATTTTCCAAATCACCACGCAGTAATTTTATTTTATACGATTTACTGAAATCGTCAATTCCGCCTGCTTTTGCCAATGCTTCGATAAGTGTAAATTTTTCGTTTTCTATTTCCAAAACAGCTCCTTTGGTGCTTCCTGATGTAAAAACAATAACTCTTCGATTTGTTACTTTTACCAATACAAAAGGTTTTTGATAATATTCGCTGTATTTTTGTTCCAAAGTATCTTCAAGTTGTTTTATGCTTAATCCCGATACTTTTATTCTTCCTAATGTGGGAACTTTTACAAAGCCGTCGTGTTCAACTAAGTAAGGACTTATATTGTGCTGATTTTGTGCAACAGCAGCAGAGCCTTCCATATCAATAAGCTGATAACCGTTGTTTGTATATATTCTCACATCAAGTTTATCAAACGGTTTTATTATATATTCATCAGGTTCTTTTTCGAATCCCGCATATTGATAATCAGATTCGGTTTCAAACATTACACTGGGATTTAATACTTTACAACCGGAAAATATCGAATTGATAAGAATTATTCCCATTAATATTTTAAATATATTTTTTATTGTCATCAGATTTTTATTGTAAACTTTTGCAAATATACATTTATAGTCGAATAGTGAGAAATTTTAATTTATTAACTTTTATTTTT
>CAYRJP010000041.1:8228-15110 GCA_964424425.1 uncultured Bacteroidales bacterium
GCTGAAAAATCATCTAAATCGTTATTTTTTGTTAATGTGGCAGTTTTTCCGCCGATAACAATATTTTCAATGCCTCCCACATTTGTTGTTATAATTGCCTTGTTTGCGGCTTGTGCTTCAATTAAACTGACGGGTGTGCCTTCATTAAGCGATGTCATTGCAATAATATCAAGTCCCGGATAGGCTGTTTCTATTGCTTTTATCCACGATGTAAAAGTTACCGTTGCTTTTTGTGCACTTCCGTTAAATGCTTTTGTGTAGTCGAGATTTATTTTTTTGCATAAACCGGTAAGGTTGTTCATTAATTCTCCGTCGCCAATTACAAAAGCACGGATTTTTTTATCTGTTTTTTGAGATGCAATTTTTATTGCTCTAAGAAACAGTTCGTGGTTTTTTACAGGGGCAAGTCTCCCGATTAAACCGATGGCAATTTCGTCATCGTCAATAAAATATTTGTCTCTGAATTTTTTTCTTCGTTCCGAAATATCTTCTCTAAATCGTTGTAAATCGAAACCTAGTGGAATAACTTCAAATTTTTCGGGCGGTGCAATTTTGTATATTTCCGATAGTTCTTCTTTTTGTTTGTCGCTTATGGCAATAATTTTTGAACATTGATTTGCAAGTCCCTGTTCAATATTTATAAAAAAATTGGTTTTCGATGAACCGAAATAGGAGTGGAAAACATGCCCGTGAAATGTATGAACAATTATAGGCACTTTGTTTCTGATGGCGGCAAGTCTGCCTACTGTTCCTGCTTTTGATGCATGAGTATGAACAATATCGGGTTTAAATTTTTTTATTATTTTACTTATTTTGCGATAAGCCTTTAAATCGTATGAAGGGTTAAGAGAGCGTTGCATTTCGGGAATAACAACAGGTTCAATGCCCATATTGCGAACTATGTATTCCGAACTGCCTTCTGCTTCTTCTTTTACTCCTCCCACCAATATTGTTTCAAAATCGCTTGAAATATATTTTGTCAGATAAGCCGCATTATAAGTCGGTCCTCCTAAATTAAACCTGTTTATTATTCTTAATATTTTCGGCACTTTTTTATTCTGATTAATTTGATTACAAAATAAAAAGATATTTTTTGAAACCTGCAAAGTAAAGCTGTTTTTACAGATATAGGGTATCTTTTTAATTAAATATACACAAATTAAGCACTTTATGTTAGATAAATTGTATTATTAATGCCGCTCAATTGATTAATCCATATATTTTTTCCACCAATGTTGAAAAACAAGTAATGCCCACAGGTGATATTGTATGTCGCCCAGATTATTTGAAAATAGTTGCTCTTTTAATTTTTTTATCTCCGTAAGGTTAAAAATATTTTGTTTGACAATAAAATCATCGTTAAGATAATTGTTAAACAGTTCATCTTTCAGTTCATTTCTGAACCAACTTAGCAGTGGCACTTCAAAACCGTGTTTGGGACGTTTGTAAATATCGGAAGGAAGTTCATCGCGGTAAGCATCTTGTAAAATACGTTTTCGCATTGTTGAGTTTATTTTGTAACTGTCGGGTAGCGAAAACACAAAATCAACAATATTGTGATCGAGAAAAGGTGTGCGAATTTCAAGGCTGTTTGCCATACTCATTGAGTCAACCTTATGCAACATATCGCTTACCAACACAAGTTGCATATCGGTATATAAAATATCGGTAACGGTTTCGCGAGGAAGAATGTGTTTGAGAATATTGTTTTTTCGTTTACACAAATCATTTAGCGATACTTGAATTTGAAACAGGTTGTTGGCTGATTTTTCGGAATAAACCGAAGCCCATCGCCAATATCTTTCTTTAGCATCAAGTCGTAACCCTTCGGCAAATTTTTGTAATTGACGTATGGTATTGGTGCTCTTACTGTTTCGTGATTTGGGTAAAGCATTCCACAGCGGATATCCTGCTTTTATCAGTGACGATTTTAATCCGCCTTGCATTGCTTCAAAATGTGCTTTATGCTTGTTGTATCCCGAAAAAAGTTCGTCGGCACCATCGCCCGAAAGCGAAACGGTAACATGCTTACGTGTGTGCATGCTTAAAATATGCACAGCCAAAGCCGATGAATCGGCAAACGGTTCGTCAATATAATCAAGCACTTTATGCAAATTGTCGTATAATTCGTCGTTTGTGAGTTTAAAAACATGGTGATTTGTCTTAAATTTTTCTGCTACAAGTTCGGCATAATGTGTTTCATCGAAAAACGGTTCATCTTTATACCCAATAGAAAATGTATTGAGATTATCCGTTAGCTTTGATGCTTCGGCAACAATTATTGATGAATCGACACCGCCGCTTAAAAATGAACCAAGCGGAACATCCGAAATCATTCGTAACTTAATTGATTCGCTTATTAGTTCTTTAAGTTTGGTTTTGGCTTGGTCGTAAGATAAGTCGGTATTACGATTACGGTTATAGTTAATTTTATAGTATTGTTGTTTTTTGGTTATATTATTACTTATGTAAATATAATGACCAGGTTCCAATTTTTTTACATTTTCAAAAATGGTAAAAGTTGAAGGAATATAATTAAATTGAAAATATTGACTCAGCGATGTTTTATCTATATTTTTCGGAATGCCTAATTCAATTAAGGCTTTCATTTCGGACGCAAAAAGTAATTTGTTTTTGTCGTAATAATATAAAAGCGGCTTTATCCCTATTCTGTCGCGAGCAATAAACAAGGTATCTTCGCGACTGTCGTAAACAGCAAACGAAAAAAATCCGTTTAACTTTTTCAGGCAGTTAACGCCTTCAATTATATATAAATACAACAAAACTTCTGTGTCGGATTGGGTTTTTAGCGGTAGTCCTTTTTTTACAAGATATTCGCGATGCTCTTTGTAGTTATAAATTTCGCCGTTAAAGACTATTGTATATCGTCCGGTAACATCACTAAATGGTTGTGATGCAGCATCCGATAAATCGATAATAGATAAACGGGAATGTCCCAAACATGCTTTGCCTTTTTCAACAAAACCCGAAGTGTCGGGACCCCGCATATTTAATGACATTACCGATTTCTTAATATTTCTGAAATTATCTCTTCCCTTGTCGGAAAAAGCATAAACACCCGTAATACCACACATTTTTTATAATAATGTTTTGAAGAAAGATACAAACTTTTTGTGAGGATACGATATTAATATTCTTGAATATTTATCAATATCTTCAAAAACATCTTTTACAAGATAGTCAAGACCTACGCTGCCAATGCGATGAGCAAACAGTTCATCGGGCGATTTATTTACTACGGTAAAAATCCCCAAAGGCTTGGTTTCGGTGTAAAAATTTTGTGCAAGAAGATTATTTTCGGTTAAAAAATTGATGTTTGCTGCAATATCGGCAACGGTTTTTTCTTTAAAATCGGTTACAATCTGCTTACCTTGCTCTGTTGCCAACAATTTTGTTACTAAAACCTGAGCAAAAGTATTGATACCGTTTGTAGCGTATAAAATTCGTAATGTAGCTTCGTTTATAAATGCTTTATCTGTATTATGCAAAAAACCTATTCTTTGCCCGCTAAGTCCCAGTGATTTACTAAAACTCTCTACTATAATCACATTTTTAAAATGCATAATTTTTTGATAAAAATCATCCGATTTATCAAAAAAGAGTCTTCGGTAAGGGCTGTCGAACAATACTGTTACATTGGCATTGTTTAGGGTTTCAATTACTTTAAGCAGTAAATTGTCGGGATATTTTTCGCCGAGAGGATTTCCCGGATCGCAAATTATTACCGCCTTGTTTTTATATTGGGTGACATTTTGTTTTAAACTGTTATAATCGGTGTAGCAAGAATACGGAATTTGCCGCAAATTGCACAGTTGTGTGTAAGTTCCCCAAAAAAACGGTGGTAATAATATTTCATCGGCAACAATATTTTGCAAACAAATATCAAGTCCTGAAATGCCGCCGCCTGTTACAATAATATTGTTAATGTCGGTTTTATTATTAAAATATTCAGCATTTATTGCTTGTCTGAGTTCAATTTTTCCTTTACTTCCGGGATAAACCTGAATATCTTTTGAATTAAAATCTATTTGGTTTATAATTTTATTCAAATTAATATTTACAACGGAATTAATGCCTCTATTAAGCATAATATATTCTTGTCCTGTTTGTTGTGATGCTTTTTGTAAACGAGCACCCATTGCTATTATCGAAGAGTTTTTTGTATTGCTGAGTTTTATTTGCATAAAGTTGATATTTTTATTTGTCTTAAAGTTAAAGTTTTTTAATATATTTATAAAATGAGCAATTTATACAAATGTTGTCAATAGATTTATATCACGCAAAGTCGCAGAGTTACAATGGTATCTGTATATTGATTATACAGATTTACAAAACTTAGTGTAATAATAATATACTTAGTAATCTTTAGCTTTTTCTTCGCCGTCAATAACTCTGAAAATTCCTTCGGCAAGAGCTTCCATTTCGTTTTCACCGGGATAAACAAAATATTCAGTAAGTGAGCCTACATAATCTTTTAAATCATTGGTAAATATTTCATTATAAGCAATACCTCCGGTAATAATAATTGCTTGTGCTTTACCTTTTGATATGGCATAACAAGCCCCTATATTTTTAGCAACTTGAAACACAAAAGCATCATAAATAAGTTTAGCATTTTTATCTCCGTTTTCAATCATTTTCATAACATCGCGAATGTCTTCAGTGCCTAAATATGCCTTAAAACCACTGTCTTTCGACAATAATTTTTCAACTTCATGTCTTTTCATTTTATAACATAAGTCGATAACACCGCGAATAGGTAAAGCTCCTGCACGATTTGGGGAAAAAGGTCCCATTCCTAAAAGTCCATCATTTATGTCGATAAATTTACCGCCTTGAATAAGAGCAATAGAGATACCACCGCCTAAATGAGCAATTACATAGTTTGTTTTTTCGTAAGGAATATTTTGAATTTTTGCTATTTTCCTACCTGTCATTTTCATATTAAGCGGATGTCCTCTTCCGTCGCGAATTATTCCGGGCACACCGGATATTTCGGCAATAGGTGAAATAGCCGATGCTGAAACAGGGTCAACGGTATAACAATTTTTTAATCCGAAAACATTTTTTAATTTATCGGCAAGCAAAGTGCCCATATTTGATGCGTGTTCACCGTATTTTCCCGAAAGGGCATCATCTAAAAAGTTTTTATTTATTTTGTAAGTTCCGCCATCAAGAGGTTTTACAATACCACCGCGTCCTACAATACCAACTACTTTATAATCTTTGTTTTTTAATGCTGTGGTAACAAAATTCAATACGAGTTTGTATCTGTAATCAAGTTGTTCGCTTACCTTGTTAAATTTGTCAAGGTCAGATTGTTCGTGCTGTATTGATTCCGATAAAATTTCACCTTTGCGGTTGTATAATGCAATTTTTGTAGATGTTGACCCCGGATTTATTACAATTACAATTTCGTTATTCATAGTTTACAATTTTGTTTTAGGTTTTTGTTGCTGTATGTAACTTTATAAAGTTAGCAGAATTTTTTCAAGCAACCGATTTTAACTTTATTGTTATTGTATTTTTTACAGCATAAAAAAAGAGATTATTTTAGATAATCTCTTTTTAGTAAATAAAATATTTAAAAACAAACTATTTTTTTGCAAGATATTTTGCAACACCTTCTTGTGTAGCCGGCATTGCCTCTTCACCTTTGTGCCAGTCGGCAGGACAAACTTCTCCGTTTTCACGGAAGAATTGTAATGCATCAACCATTCTTAATGTTTCATCAACACTTCTACCCAAAGGCATATTGTTTACTACTTGATGTTGAACTACACCTTCTTTATCAATTAAAAATAATCCGCGGAATGCCTGAGCAGCACCGGCAAAAACAACTTCACCTTCGTCGTTATATTCATAGTTTCCGGCTAAAACACCAAAATTCTCTGCAATAGTATTTGAAGGGTCTGCCACTAATGGATATTTTACTCCTTGAATACCACCATCATTTTTTGGAGTCTGTAACCATTTCCAATGTGAAAACTCCTGATCAGTTGAGCAAGCTACAACTGCTACATCTCTTTTTTCAAATTCAGCTATTTTCTCTTGAAATGCTATTAATTCAGTAGGGCATACAAAAGTAAAATCGGCAGGATAAAAGAAAAATATAACATCTTTTTTACCCAAATATTGCTCTAACGAAAAATCGTTTACAATCTCTCCACCGTTTACCACTGCTGTTGCACTAAATTTTGGTGCTTTTTTTCCAACTAATATTGACATAATTCTTATTTTTTAATTGTTATTTTATTTATTTTAAAAAATTCTCTTGCAAATAAACAACAGAATGTTGATTTTGTTCTATTAAAGTGTAATTTTATAAAGAAAAAAAGATGTTTTTAATTAAATATCTTAAAATCAATAATATAAATTTTTGTAGAAAATGGTTACAAACAGACGAAAAATAACTTTTCTAAATAAATTGGAACAGATAGAACCGATAATAACAGAGAGTAATGTATGTCATGTGGCAATGGTTGATTTCGATAATAAACCTTATGTTTTGCCTTTTAATTTCGGGTATAAAACCGGTGTTATTTACTTGCATAGTGCTCCCGAAGGTAAAAAAATAAATATTCTTAAAAATAATCCTTATGTGAGTATAAATTTTACAACCGCACATAACTTGTTTAGTATAAACGAAGATGTAGCCTGCAGTTACGGAATGCAATATAAAAGTGTGTTGGTAAACGGTAAAGTGGAATTTATTGAAAATGATGATGAAAAAATTGAGGCTTTTAATATCTTTATGCAAAATTATGTAAAAAACAGAGATTTTAAATATTCGACACCGTCAATTAAAGAGGTAACTGTATTTAAAGTTAAAATAGAGAGTTTTACGGGAAAGTTATATGG
>CAYRJP010000042.1:0-1409 GCA_964424425.1 uncultured Bacteroidales bacterium
GTTTATTTACTGAAAACCTTTTAAATGTTCCGGTAATTTGTTTATTGTTTAAACCTAAAACTTTACCCAATTGTTCAAAATGTTGGCGTTTTAGTTTTTTTCTCTTTCCTGCAAGAGATAAAGCCAATTCCTCTGTATCATCCGGAAAAATAACAGTGACATTTAATAAATCGTATGCCGGAGACAATGTCCATCCCGAAGCACTTTCAATCATTGAAAAATTCTTTAAGTGCATATCATTATTTCCCGTAAGGAAAGAGAATACAACTATTTCAAAATAAAAAATTTTATCCAATAAAGTATTATCCGAATAGCTGTTGATAGCTTTCCCTATTTTTTCCGTTGAACTTTTATATTTATCAAAAGCCTCTGTAATTTGAAACATATCTATCATATGAATTTTGTTTCCATCGTTTGTTCTGTCAATACGTCGGGTAATATATGAAAGCTCTCCCGATGCTAATCGTATTAACGAAGATGGAACTACACGTATGCTGAATGATTCGGCTATTCGCATTGTAAGATGCTCATTTTCGGGCATTTCTTTAAATTTATCCGATGGAGGTTTGAAAATATATTGTCCTCCTAATGCTCCTACAACAGTAAGCCGTTTGTCCGTATTCTCTTTTATTAAAGACATTGATAATTTAGGTTGAACACCCGGAACCGAAATACTCCTTTCTACCACATTTTTAGCCAATTCGCTCATTTGATTAAGAGTATATTCGATTGAAGGAGCAGGATATTCTCCGAAAAAATTTAATGAACATTTTTTATGAAAATACAGCCCTTTTTCAATAGGACTATAACAGTATAAACATTTATTCTCCATCTTGTTCAGGTATTGGTTTAACGCTTACTGCTCCTATACAATTTTGACAACAAGCCAAAAGTAATCCCATTCGGTCATTACGATTAATTTTCCAACTTTCAGATGCTATATCAAGCAACCAGCCTTCCGGAATTAAGCCTTCAAAAAACGAAAACAATCGTTTATCGGTATATGGCTTTATGGTTACAGGCATAGTAAAAGTTATAAAATCATCAGGATGATTTTTTACATATTGTTCATCATATTGAAAAATATATTCTCCTTCGTCGGTTTCTGTTATAATACCGGCAAAATAGTTTTTGTAATATACTTCTCCCTTTCTCATTTATGTAAATCTTTACTTTTGACAGGAGCTAATTCGTGACCAAACATATTAAGAACCAAATTAACCTTATCCATATTCAAATTAGTTTTCCCTTGTTCTATTTTTCGCACAACTGTTAAAGCAACACCGGCTCGCTCTGCAAACTCTTCCTGAGTGAGATTTACTTCTTTTCTCTTTTCTTTAACAAAATCAGACAACTGTTTCATTATATGTAATTAAATATAATTTTATACAAATATAACAAATTATATG
>CAYRJP010000042.1:1509-2720 GCA_964424425.1 uncultured Bacteroidales bacterium
ACCGAAGAGTTGGCAAGGGCTACCGATTGGTGTGGCGTAAAATCGGGCAGTAAAGTTGATAAATTTAAAGAGATGAATCTTACTGCTGTAAATGCAAAAATTGTAAAAGCCCCGCTTATTGACGAAGCTCCCATAAATATTGAGTGTAAAGTTACTGAAATAAAAGAGTTGGGCACTCACGATATGTTTTTGGCTGAGGTTGTTGCTGTGCATGCCGATAATAAATATTTAGACGAAAAAACAGGTGCTTTCGATTTATCAAAAGCAAACCCGATAGCTTATTCACACGGAAATTATTATAAATTGGGCAAACGTATAGGCAAATTCGGGTGGAGTGTGCAAAAAAAGAAAAAGAAAAATCGCAATAAGCGGTAACAATTTCTTATCTAAACTTACAAAAAATTGACTCAATCGATAAAAAGCAATATATACAAGCTGTATATAATAAAAACAGCTAAATGGTTTATGTTGATAATGCCCATTGTGGTATTGTTTTACGAAGATAACGGACTTACTCCGTTTCATATATTTTTACTGCAAGCTGTTTATTCAATTGTAATTGTAGGGTTTGAAATTCCGTCGGGATATTTTGCCGATGTGTTGGGACGCAAAAAGACACTTGTGGCAGGAAGTTTTTTGGGTTTTGCGGGATATGTAGTTTACAGTTTTTCGCACGGTTTAATCGGTTTTATGATTGCTGAAATTGTTCTGGGTATCGGTCAAAGCCTGATAAGCGGAGCAGATTCGGCATTGCTTTACGATTCGCTTGTTGTGCAAAAACGAAAAGACGAATACCTTAAACTTGAAGGCAGAGTAATATCAATAGGCAATTTTGCCGAAGCAATTGCAGGTATTGCAGGCGGACTGTTGGCTACAATTAGTTATCGCACTCCTTATATTGCTCAATCTTTTGTGGCATTTATTGCTGTTCCCGCCGCTCTTTTACTTGTAGAACCGCAACGGGTATCTTCAATGGGAAAGATGAAATTTTCGGATATTGTAAATATTTTTAAATATGCTCTGTTTGAAAACAGGCCTTTGCGACTTAATATTATTTTTTCGGCGGTAATAGGTTCTGCCACATTAACAATGGCTTGGTTTGTTCAGTTGTATTTTAAAGAAATCAGTTTGCCTGTTCCGCTTTACGGTGTTTCTTGGACATTGCTAAATCTTACCGTAGGTTTAACATCTCTTGTTGCTTATAAAATAGA
>CAYRJP010000042.1:2820-6115 GCA_964424425.1 uncultured Bacteroidales bacterium
TTTGCAGGAATAGGTCCTATATTGGGATATTTAACAGGGTACTACTCTTTGAGTTTTGCTTTATCGTTGGCAGGAGTTGTATTTTTATTTTTTGGTTTAGTTGCATTGTTTTTTTACAAAAAAACTTTTTCGGATTAGATTTTAATGTAAAAAGTCAAGGTTTCGCTATGTTTATAAAATTATAAGAAAAACAAAAATGTTTATATCCAATAAGTTAATAAAGCGAAACCTTGACTCTATTTTTGATAAAAATACTTTTTAGACAACTTTTTTATTAAATCGTTATCACATTACTCCCAGTTAAGAATTTTCTTAAAGTCAAACTCCTCGGGATTTTTAATATATTTTTTAGCGGCATTGTAATCTGCCTTTGTAATATAATGCAAATTATTATCAAAAATAAGTTTTGCTTTTTCGGTTTCCACATTTACCAAACGCGGTTTTACCTTACCGTTTTCATCTTCTACATCTTTCAAAAACAAAGGACTGATTGCTCCGTTGCGTGCTACGGTAACCACACAGCCTGAATCTCCTTTTTTGTATAGTTCATATACTCCAAGACCCAAACGTGTAGCGTAATTCAAATCGTAAGCCACAGGGCGACAACAACGCAACTCGTATCCCAACTCATTGGGACGACTTTTAATTTTAATACGATGATTTTTCAACTCTTGCTGAATAAGCATATTAAAAATATGCGACTTGCTGACATTTCCAAGTTCGGGATGTCCGTGTTCGTCAAAAGTAAAATTGATATTTGTATTAATAATATCTTCTTCGCTTAAAAAGTGAAATACTCCCTCACTGATAATGGCTACACCATAATCAACACCCATAATACGGCGTTTAACCATTGACGAAATAACAAGTTTTGTTATTTTATCGAAGCTGATATCGGTTTTGTTAAACATTTCGGGAATAATAATCATAGGATAGTGGCAAGCTGTTCCGATACCAAAAGCAAGATGACCGGCTTCGCGTCCCATTGCCGATACCACAAACCAGTTTCCGCTGGTACGAGCATCTTCGTATATTGTTGTTGCTAAACGAACACCTTCGTCTTTTGCCGAGTGATATCCGAAAGTCGGAGTTCCCTCTTCCAACGGTAAATCGTTGTCAATGGTTTTAGGAACGTGAATATTTGCAATATTTAATTTTCTGTCTTTTAAATATTTTGATAATCGATTGGCTGTTGAAGCTGTATCATCTCCACCGATTGTCACTAAAAGTTTAACATTATTTTTTCTGAAAAAATCATCTCTGAATTCATCGTCTTTTGGTTTGTAGCGGCTCATTTTTAATGCCGACCCGCCTCTGCTGTAAATTAAATCGGCAAATTCAAAATCGAGATAATCAAATTCAGGTTCGTCGGCTAGTAAACTTTTGTATCCTCCGTGAATTCCCAATACATCAAATCCGTTTTGTAAGAAAATTTTAGTTACCGAGCTGATTACGGTATTAATTCCCGGTGCCGGACCACCGGCACATAAAATTGCAACTGCGTCTTTCATATCCATTAAAATATTCTTTTATATGTTATATTTATGCACAACAAATTATATTAAGATTCCTGTATTTTAGGAATCAATAAAAAATGCTTCAGCGTAATAATAAGGTGTTTTTATATTCTGATGAAGGTTTAATTTTAATTTACCATATTATCAAACAAATCTTCTTGATTGTCAAGTTCTTGATCGATAAAATCTTCAGCCTTGGTAATTAATTGCGTTATTTCTTCTTCCGAAATATTAACATTGTCTATCCAATGTAATTCTTGTTCCTGTGTGAAATCTTCATCACTTCCCTCTAAAATAAATCTCGGACTTTGTGTATGTACTACATACAATTTTCCCGGACGTTCCAAGCTATTGTCAGCTATTAAAAATTTCGGTAACATATGTTATATAATATTGTTTTACGGCACAAAAGTAGTATTATTTATTTCAAAAGCAACAGACAATAAAAAAGTTTGTGCAAACAATTATTATTTTGCATTAAAATAAACATAATAGGTGTCTATTTTTAAAAACTTGATGTTAATTAGAAATATATTAGAAGAGTTTTGTTGTTAAACCCGACTTATGCAGTAGGAGTTATGAAATAACGAACTTACGGCATTTAGTAAGGGTTAACCCCGATTTAGAAATACACCATTTTGGTTATTGTCCAAAATAGATGTAGTTCTTTATCGCTATACAATAGAAAACTATTTTTGTTTTCTATTGCATAGTTTGGATTAAATATATTTTGTGTCTGTGTAATTTAAAAATTATGGGTAGGATAATATATTAATAAAAATAATTGTGTGTTAATTACTCTTCGTTATAAGGGATTCTGATACGCACAAGAACACCTGAAGTATTTCGTAACGATGATACATCAAGCACTTCAAAATTACACTGTTTTTTTGTGATTGCTTTTATATTTTGCATTCGCTGATTGGTAATTTTTGTAGCCATTGATATGTGACCTTTCTTTTTTTCAGTCTCTTGTTGGTCAGATAATCCGCGACCATTATCTTCAACTTCAATTATAAGATACTCTCGGTCTTTAATAAATTTGATTAAAATAATACCCTGAATTTCAATATCACGCACACCATGTTCTATTGAGTTTTCAACAAAAGGTTGCACAAGCATAGGGGGCACAACACAAGTTTCAGGGTCAATATCATCGGATATTTCAAAAAAGTAATCAAACTTATTTTGAAAACGCAATTGTTGCAATTTCAGATAATCGTCAAGAATTTCAAGTTCATTTTGGAGTAAAATAAAATTGGTGCCTGTTCCCATTAAAATATTACGCATCAAACGAGAAAAATTAACAATATATTCCGATGCTGCTTTTTTGTCGTTTTGTAAAATAAAATTCTGTATCGCGGCAAGCGAATTAAAAATAAAATGCGGATTTAAACGGGCTTGTAATAGTTTTTGTTCAAGGTCAATTTCTTTTAGTTTGCTTTTTAACTTACGTTGATGTATAAACCAAACCCCAAACATTATTAAAAACATTATTATAAAAATAAAAGCAATCATTGCGTTTTGCTGGCGGCTTAATTTAAGTTCCGATAGTTGAGCTTTTTGTTTAAGAATAATTATTTCGCGTTTTTGTTTTTCTGTTTTATACAATATGCTTATTGCTTGAGTGTTTTGTTCTTGTAACTCTTTGGTTATCGAATCTTTATAGGCAAGAGCTTTTCTGCTGAATTTATACGATAAGTTTGATTTGTTAATTATGTTGTATAATCGCGATAATTCTATTGATGCATCAAGGGCAAATCGTTTGCTGCCTATTT
>CAYRJP010000042.1:6215-11342 GCA_964424425.1 uncultured Bacteroidales bacterium
TAGTGATTTATGGAAATAATCAATTGCTTTTTTATAATCTTTATATTCAAAATATACGTTACCTATTCCATTGTATGAACAATGAATAAGAAAGGTGTCTTGTGCATTTTCTGCTAATTCCAATGCTTTTATATGATATTTCAGAGCTTGAGCGTTATCGTTTATTCTACGGAAGTTAACAGCCATTTCGTGAGTAGCTTTAGCTTTTAAAGAGTCACTGTTTATTTGTTCGGCAATGGTCATTGCTTTTTGTAAACTTTCTACGGAACGGCTGTATTTCGAAGAGTTTCGTAATCGTTGGGCGATAATAATATAAATGTCGAATAGAGATTTTTGATTGTTTGATTTTTTTGCTATCTCAGCGGCACCTTTTAAATTATTATCAAAAGCATCGGCGATAGTATCGTTTTTATAGTTTATTTCAGATAAATGAATTAAACTGTCGATAACGGATAAAGAAACAGTCTTGTAATTATTAATAGAGATAATACTATGTTTTTTTGAACAACTAGCCAAAAAAAACAAAACTGATATGTAAATTAACAACTTTCTCAAATTACAAATCTTTTAATCGGAATTTTAGTAGGTTAAAGTTTTCTTAGTTTTATCAAATATCTTTTATTGAAAATCCTTTTTGCAATAAAAATCCCGCTTTCATATACTCTTGTAAAATATCTTCTTCAATAATATTTAATTCTTTGTTTGCTGTAAATATATCACAATTATTTTTTTTCATATATTCAGCAAGTTTACCTGCTTTATGATAACTTATAATCGGTGTTAATGCTGTGCATACCGAAGGGCTGTTGTATAAATTCTCAACAGCAGAATCCTCATTTACGGTTAAATTGCCGAATAAATTGTTTTTTAATGTTTCGTTGGCTGCAATAAGTAGTTTTAAACTATCTAAAACAGCATGTCCTATAATGGGAATATACGCATTTAATTCAAAATTTCCAAGTGCTGCTAAATTTGTAATAAGTAAATCGTTGGCATATACTTTATGCGAAACCGATACGACAAATTCAGGAATAACGGGATTTACCTTGCCCGGCATTATTGAGCTGCCTGCTTGTTTTTCAGGAATATTTATCTCTTTATTTTTTGTAATATCCGAACTTAACAAACGAATATCATTAACTATCTTTTCGAAATTTACGGCATGAGCTTTCAGTATTGCATGTATTTCTACCCATACATCTTGATTACTTGTTGTTTCGGTAAGGTTTTCACTTTGAGTTACGGGCAAGTTTGTTAGTTTTTTCAACTCATTTACCACTTCAACAATATAAAAACGCGGAATAGCAATTCCCGAGCCTGTAGCTCCGCCTCCGAGATTTACTGTTTTTATTCTTTCAAAACATTTTGAAACTCGCCACCAATCACGCGATAGAGCATCGTTGTATGCTCCGAACAGTTGTCCGAATGACGAAGGGACAGCCTGTTGCAATTGAGTATAACCTGTTCGCAAACTATTGCGATATCTGTTTTCAAGATTCTCAATTAATTTACGGGTATCGTTAATTTTCTCTTCCAACTCATTTAAAAGTTGCATTACTGCAATTTTTAAAGCCGTGGGAATAACATCGTTGGTAGATTGATAAATATTTGCCTGTTCAATAGGGTCTATTTTATGATAATTACCTGTTTTTTTATCTGTTTTAAGTAAAGCTGCATTTGCAACTATTTCGTTGATATTCATATTTATACTTGTGCCTGCTCCACCTTGAACGACAGGCACAATAAAATTATCAAAATATTTTCCTTCGTAAACTTCTTTTGCCGACTCAATAAGTGCATCAATAACAGAGTCATCGGGTAAGTTTAATATTGTTTCCTTTTCGGGATAATTTTGTAAAACTGCTTGTTTAAATGATTTTACTGTGTTGTAACATGCAGTTTTTACAATACCTACAGCCTTATACCATTCAATATGAAAAGGTGTGGTATCGGGAAAGTTATTTTTTGCTCTTACCGAATGAATACCGTATAAAGCGTCTTCGGGAATTTCAATTTTACCTAAAAAATCCTGTTCTATTCTCATCAATAAGTAAATTTATTTGCTAAAATACACTATTTATAATTTGATTTATAATTTTTTTGATAAAACAGGCTGTCTAATATTTTAGTAAAAAAATGTATCTTTGAAAAAAGACTTTGTGCGAATTTAAAGATATACTCATGAAACTTTCTAAAATCAGCATTTTTATAGTTGTATTGCTGACTGCAATAACAAGTTGTAAAAACAAAAAAACCGAACTAAAAGCCTTTCATTCATATATTAAGGCTTACACATCGGGTGTTATCAGCAATCAAGACGAAATTACCGTTGTATTTTTTAACAATATTTCGGGTGCAGTATCGGGTAGCGATATTGAAAAAAAAGTATTCGATTTTTCCCCTTCCGTAAAGGGAAGAACTTATTGGCGTGATGATAAAACAATAGTATTTTCGCCCGATAAACAATTGAAATCCGACACTAAATATTCGGTAAAATTACATTTGAATAAGATTTTGCAAGTTCCCAAAAAACTGAAAACCTTTGAATTTACCGTAAAAACCGTTAAACAATCGGTTAATATTGATTTTGGAGGATTAAAGGCAAAAGATATTAACGACCTTACAAACCAACGGTTGCAAGGTGAACTTACCACTTCCGACTTTGCCGAAAATACCGATGTGGAAAAAATATTAACTGCAATACAAGGCAAAAGGAATCTTGATATCTCATGGGAGCATTCGGGTAACCGGCACAATTTTATAATCAACGATATTATTCGTTCCGAAAAACAAAATAAGATAACTGTAAAATGGGATGCATCAGTTATTGAGTCAACCGATAAAGGTGAAAAAGTAATAGCCATACCTTCGCTCGACGATTTCAGCGTATTCGACATAAAAGTTTTTCAATCGCCGTCTCAGCGAATCGATATATATTTTACCGACCCATTGGACCCCAATCAAGAACCTGACGGATTAATATATCTGACAAGCGATAATTTTACACCTGTTACTTTTAGCGTAAAAGAAAATCTTGTTTCGGTATTTCCCGCTCGACATATTAAAAATTCCGTAACCTTAATTGTTGATAAAAGTATCCGCAATATTATGGGATATAATTTAAAAAAAGGATTTTCGAAAAAAATAGCTTTTGAAAATTTAAAACCTGCACTAAAACCGATAGGTAAAGGCGTAATAATGCCGACAAGTTCGGATAAGGGACTTATTTTTCCGTTTAAGGCGGTAAATCTGAAAGCTGTAAATGTGCGAATAATTCAAATTTACGAAGATAATATTGCTCAATTTTTGCAAAACAACAAACTCGATGGTTCGCGTGAGATGCGTCGTGTAGGGCGATTAATTTATAAAAATACTATACAACTTATATCCGATAAATATATTGATTACGGAGTGTGGAACAATTTCTCGCTTGATTTGGCTAAATTGATAAAGACCGAACCCGGAAGCATTTACAGAGTGCTGATAAGTTTCGATAAAAGTCAGAGTTTGTATTCGTGTGGTAATAATACTGCAGGTGACGAATTGAAACCTTTTTCCGATAAAAATGAATTTGCCGATTACGATAATCCCGATTTGTATTACTACGATGATTTTAAGATTGACTATTCGGTTTATAATTGGAGCGAAAGAGAAAATCCGTGCTCCGAATCGTATTACATGAATAGCAAAAATTTTATTGCTCGTAATATTTTGTCATCTAATTTGGGAATAATTGCCAAAAGCAACGAAAACAACGATTTTATTTTTGTTGTAACCGATTTGCTAACTACAAATCCTGTTCAAGGAGTAAATGTTGATATTTACAATTTTCAACAACAACTTATGACTACCGTAGTTACTGACAATAGCGGTAAAGCTGCTGCTTCCCTTTCGGGAAAACCGTTTTTGTTGATTGCCAAAAAAGACAAACAACGCGGATATTTACGTATTGACGATGGTTCGGCACTATCAATGAGCATGTTCAACGTAAGCGGAAAGAAAAACAAAAAAGGATTGAAAGGTTTTATTTACGGTGAACGTGGAGTGTGGCGACCCGGTGACAGTATTTACATTTCGTTTATTCTTGAAGATAAAAATAGAGTACTGCCCGAAAATCATCCTGTGGTATTCGAACTTTATTCGCCCGACAATAAACTGTATTATCAAAAAATAGCAACAAACGGATTAAACGGTTTTTATGATTTTAGAACAGCAACAAAAAAAGACGACCCAACGGGCAATTGGCTTGCAAAAGTAAGCGTAGGAGGTTCTGTTTTTACAAAATATTTACATATAGAAACAATAAAACCCAACAGACTGAAAATAAATCTTGATTTTGGTTCTGAAATACTGCACGACAACAACTTGCAAAACGGCAAGTTAAATGTAAAATGGCTTCACGGAGCACCGGCAAAAAACATAAAAGTAAAAATTGACCTTATTGTTTCAAAAGTAAAAACAACATTTAAAGGTTATGACAATTATTCGTTTGACAATCCGTCGAAAGAATTTTACTCTTACGATAATACCGTTTTTTCGGGCTATACCGACGAAAACGGTAATGCATCGGTAAAAACAAAAATAAATTCGGGAAGTAAATCGCCGGGAATGTTAACCGCTAAATTTAAAACTTTTGCTTTTGAAGAGAGCGGAAATTTCAGCACCGATATTTTTTCGTTAAAATATTCACCTTATAAAAGTTATGCAGGTGTGAAAGTCCCCGAAGGTAAAGGCTGGAATAATGCTCTGTTTTCCGATAAGGAAATTTTAATTCCTATTGTAACTCTTGGCGAAAACGGCAATCCGGTTGACCGTAATAAAGTAAAAATACAAATTTATAAAATTGAACGCCGCTGGTGGTGGGAAGATGCAAGCGATTACGAACTGGCTCGCTATGTGAGAGACAAAAGAAAAAATCTGATAAAAACCGATTATATTGATACTCGCAACGGAAAGGCTTTGTATAAACTAAAATTTAACAAAGAAACATGGGGCGAAAAATTGATAATTGTAACCGATCCCGTAAGCGGACATTCTGCCGGAAAACTGTTTTTTACAACTTACAGCGGTTGGTGGTATGACAACGATGTAAATACCGAAGCAGCTGAAATACTTAGTTTTACAACC
>CAYRJP010000042.1:11442-12734 GCA_964424425.1 uncultured Bacteroidales bacterium
ATAAGGCTTTACGGAATAGAGAGTGTTTCGGTTGAAAATCCGCAAACCCGTTTACATCCTGTATTATCAATGCCGGATGTATTGGAGCCGAATCAAAAGGTAACAGTAAAAGTGCAAGAAGCCGATGGCAAAAAAATGACTTACACAATAGCTGTTGTTGACGAAGGATTGCTTGACCTTACTCGTTTTACTACGCCTGATGTGTGGAATGCGTTTTATACTCACGAAGCTCTCGGTATTAAAACATGGGATATGTATAAATATGTTATGGGAGCATCATCGGGAGAAATGTCGGGATTGTTGGCTATTGGCGGCGACGAGGAGATAAAACCCGTTGATGCAAAAAAAGCCGACAGGTTTAAACCCGTGGTAAAATTCTTTGGTCCGTTTGAATTGACATCGGGAACAAACAAACATACTTTTGTGATGCCCAATTATGTAGGTTCGGTAAAAACAATGGTTGTTGCGGGCAATAACGGTGCTTACGGTAAAACCGAAAAAATCACACCCGTAAAAAAACCATTAATGGTTATTGCCACCATGCCGCGAGTGATAAGCCCCGGCGAAGAAGTTCAACTTCCGGTTACTGTTTTTGCCATGGATAAAAAAGTAAAAAAAGTGATACTTTCTGTTGAAAATAATAATCTTCTTTCCCTTTCGGGAGAAAAATCTAAGACTATAACTTTTACCGAAACAGGCGACAAAACAGTTAATTTTAAAATAAAAGTTAACGACAAAACAGGCGTAGGCAAACTAAAAATTATTGCAAAAAGCAGAGGTGAAAAGGCTTATTATACCATTGAACTTGATGTAAGATTACCCAATCCGCCCATTACAAATATTATTGATGCGGTAATTGAACCCGGTAAAAAATGGGAAACTCAATACAGTGCTTTGGGCGTAGCAGGCACAAACAGCGGAGTAGTTGAGGTAAGCAGAATTAAACCCATGAATCTTGAAAACAGGTTGAATTATCTTATAAAGTATCCGCACGGATGCATTGAGCAAGTTACTTCATCGGTATTTCCACAATTGTATCTCGAAAATTTGGTGAAACTTACCGATGCTCAAAAGCAAGATATAGAAAATAATATAAAAGCGGGAATAGCAAAAATAATGACATTCAGTCTTAACAACGGCGGATTATCGTATTGGCCCGGACAATCGGGGTATGCAAGTAACTGGGGCACAAGTTATGCAGGCCATTTTTTAATTGAAGCAAAGGCAAAAGGTTATGATGTTTCCAACGGTTTTATGAAAAAATGGATAAAATATCAAACCAAACAGGCAAA
>CAYRJP010000042.1:12834-14947 GCA_964424425.1 uncultured Bacteroidales bacterium
GGGAAATAAAATTCAAGCGGTGCAAGTTGTTGATGAACTGTCGTCGGCATTATCGTCACAAGAGTGGATGAGTACACAAACAACAGCTTTTTCATTGCTTGCAATTGCAAAATTTGCAGGGAATTTACTGGAGCAAGGCAATCTTGAATATCACATCTCAATAAATAATAATTCACAAACAATAAATGTAGAGTCGCCTGTGTATCAGCACGAAATATCTTTCAGTAAAAGCACAAACGGTAATGTATCAATAGAAAATAAAACCGATAAGTTTATTTATGTAAAGATTCAACTTACGGGAACACCTTTGGATGCACAAGTGGAAGCTGATGCTAATAATTTGACAATGAAAGTGAAATATTACGATTTGGACGGTAAACCGTTAAATTCCGGAAAAATTTATCAGGGAACCGATTTTATTGTAGAAGTTACCGTTCATCATCCGGGTGTTATGCGAAGTTACAGTAATATGGTGCTTTCGCAAATATTTCCTTCGGGATGGGAAATTCATAATATAAGAATGGAGGGTAATATGCAGTATTCGGGTGATACACCGCAATATCAAGATATCAGAGACGATAGAATTTATACTTATTTTGATATTGCACGCGGAGAGACTAAGATTTTTAAAGTTTTACTTAATGCGGCATATCTTGGCAAGTATCATCTGCCGTCGGTATATTGCGAAGCAATGTATAACAATAAAATAAATGCTCACTCTGCAAACGGTTGGGTTGAAGTGATAAAAGAATAATAAAAAAGCCGGCTTTTGCCGGCTTTTTTATTATATTAATTATAAACAATTATTTAAGAATAATTTTTCCTGTATAAACATTATCTTTATTATTCACTCTAATAAAATAGATACCGGGCTTGTTACCTGATAAATCAATCATATTTTCATTTTGATTAATTTTCTTATTTACAATAACCTTACCTCTCACATCGGTAACAACAAGCTGAATATTGTTTATATTCTTATTAAAATTAACATGTATTTTACCATTCGAAGGATTAGGATAAATATCAAATAACAACGATTGATTTTCATTAATTCCAACAGCTGTTAAAGTTACATCAACAGTTACATCGGCATCGGTAACAGTAACCGTTCCTTCGTAAGTTTGATAATTTTCTTTTACAACTTTAAATGCTGCATCGGTAACAGGTTCTATATTATTAAATACAGCTTTGCCGTCAAAACTTGTTGAAATTGTATCTTGATTAAATATTACCTGTGCATTTGATAAAGCATTAGAATTTTCATCGGTTACATTAAATGTAACTTTATATACACCTGTATCAAAATTCAAATCGTCAGAATTTCTTGCAGTAAAGTAATTACCGTCATTACGTTGATTAACTATACCTGTAACATTTCCTTCTACATCGGGAATAACAGTTCCAATATAATCAACTCCGTAAAATGTAGTTCTGAAAGCAGCACTGTCGCCATTATTTTTAACAAAATAAACTTTTCCGTTTTCGAAAATTGCTGTTCCGTCGGCTGACACAAATGCAACATTCTTAATTGTAATTAATTCACTTTCGTAATTTTCAAAATTAGAATTAAATTCAGTAATTGTTATTACTTGTGGAGTTATTTCTACTCCGGTTGCTGTAGGTTGTCCAGGGTCAGCTTGAGGAATAAACTGAAGCATACCACCGTATTCGCTGAGTTTTCCTAATAATCCGGTCATTTGGTCGCCTACTGTATATGTTGTTGTAATAACTCCGGGTTGGTCATCAATTATAATAGCTGCATTTGCATCTTGAATATATTTTTGATGACGGAAATTTTGTGCATAAGTAACAACTGCATTGCCGCTAAGTTTTACAATATCGCCTAAATTATTGTTGTTACGCAAATCTGTAATAGTTGCGGCAACTGCTCGAATTTCAAAGTCATTTGTTTCAGAATTTACAGTAGTATCAGTAACATATGCAACCATTACTTTATATGTTGTTCCGTAACCGGCATCTGCAGGTATTGTTAATTCTTCGGAACCATCCGAATCAATATTATTTTCAAATAACATCCATTCATTATCAGACGGGACAAAAACATAAACATTTACTTTATCAACATTGTTTGAATTCCATGTTAAAGTAA
>CAYRJP010000043.1:0-2198 GCA_964424425.1 uncultured Bacteroidales bacterium
TTTGGTTTAAGTTCAATATTTTTACCTTTTCGTGCTGCAATGTATGCCTTTTGCCCGTTTACTTTTTTTGCCGAAAAAACAGGTGGTATTTGCTCTGTTTCACCAATAAATTTATGTAATACATTTTTAAACATATCTTCGGTTATATGTTTGTATTCAAATATATTATCTTCTTCAGTTTCTCTGTCAAACGAGGGAGTAGTAGCTCCTAATTTTAAGGTTGTGACATACTCTTTATTTTGGCTTTGAAATTTTTCAATTTGTTTTGTCATTTTACCTGTACACACTATTAACAGTCCTGTTGCCAAAGGATCTAATGTGCCTGCATGTCCTACCTTTATTTTTTTAAGATTAAATTTTTTACGAATTATATATCTTATTTTATTAACAATATCAAAAGATGTCCATTCAAGCGGTTTATCTATTAATATTACTTCTCCCTCTACAAAATTCATGTATTTTATATTTTTCGGATATTAATCCGATACAACAATTTTTATAATTAAATAATACTTAAATCGACACCTGATGCTAAAAGTATAATAATAATTAAACCAACAACTATTCGATAGTAACCGAATATTTTAAATCCGTTTTTAGTGATAAACGAAATAAATGATTTAATAGCTAAAAATCCTACGATAAAAGCAATAAGATTACCAAAAAGTAATATCCATATGTTATCGGGGGTTATTGCTTTATAGTTTTCTAACAGCTTATATCCCGAAGCGGCAAACATTGTAGGAACAGCCAAGAAGAATGAAAATTCGGCGGCATTTTTTCGTGTAAGCTTTTGTGTCATCCCTCCAATAATTGTAGCTGCAGAGCGTGATACTCCGGGTATCATTGCTATCACCTGAAATAAGCCTATTATCAGCGATTTTTTATATGTTACCGTTTGGTCGGCTTTTTCAGCATTTTTAAACCATGAATCTACAAATACAAGTATTATTCCTCCTAAAACAAGCATTATTGCCACAACCAGAACATTTTCGAGCAAACTGTCGATAATATCACCAAACAGTAATCCAAAAAAAGCAGCAGGTAAAAATGCTACAAACAATTTGTAATAAAAATTCATAGATTGAAAAAACTTTTTCCAATAGATAACTATTACCGATAAAATAGCTCCAAACTGAATATTTATTATAAATGCTTTAACAAATTCGGTGCTTTCAACGCCTAAAATTTTTTGAGTTATAATCATGTGTCCTGTTGACGACACCGGTAAAAACTCTGTTAATCCCTCAACTATTGCAATTATTAATGCATCAATCCAATTCATAAAATACCGTAAAAAAGTAATACAGGTCAAACGTAACCTGTAATCAATTAAATATTAATATATTATACCCTTATAATTTATAAAAAACAAGCGTTTTTATAAACCTAAAAATAATTACATTGATTAAATAATCAACTTAGATAATTTTCAAATTTATTTA
Source organism: uncultured Bacteroidales bacterium (assembly GCA_964424425.1). GTDB lineage: Bacteria > Bacteroidota > Bacteroidia > Bacteroidales > SZUA-534 > GH45. The sequence goes on from CAYRJP010000043.1 coordinate 1,446, forward strand.
TGAAGTCCTATTCGGTTTTAGGTTTTTTCATTATGGCATAAATCTCAAAAACAAGACCTGCCAATACAACAAACGGTGCTATGGTTATTCTGACAGAACTAAACATAGATTCGTTAAACACATTTGGGTCTGTTGATTTTCCGCCTGCCATTAACATTAATCCGAAAACTATTACTGCAAATCCCATGCCCATCAAAATAAAGTTGTCTTTTTCTAAAACAAATCCCGGTTTTTTGTTTTCTTGAGTATTACTCATATCTGTAAAATTTAATAATATAAATCGTCGGTTTTTAATCTTAAATATTTATTTACGGCAAACCATGTAGAAAGCCATACTATAAAAAAAGCTATTATCATAACAACGGCAAAAAGTATTGCGATAGTATCTATATCGTTTAAAATTGCCATTTCGGGAATTTGCGTTGAAATTAAATAGATAATTCCTCCCAGTAATATGTATGCAATGATAACAGCATAAAGAGCTTGAGAAAGTCCTTTGATAACAAATGGTGTTCTTACAAATTTTGATGTTGCTCCCACAAGTTGCATTGTTCTGATAATAAATCTTTTAGAATAAATTGTAAGTCTTATGGTATTGTTTATCAACGATATTGAAATAAGTAAAAGCATAGCACTAAATGCCAATAAAATTATTGATATTCTTTTAATATTTCGGTTTATAATTTCTATCAGCGATTTTTGATAAGCTACTTCTTTAACTTGCGGATAACTTAATATTTTACTTTCAACAAC
>CAYRJP010000043.1:2298-14715 GCA_964424425.1 uncultured Bacteroidales bacterium
ATTATCAGCAATACAAGAGAAATACTGATAACCGAAGTCATATAAGAACTTCTTAATTTTCGTTTTGACAGTTTGTTGTCCTGTTTGCTCATATGCTATTATTTGACCTGCAAAAGTAATAATTATTTACTAAATAATAAGGTACAATTATATTTTCTCCTTTACTGATGCTTTGTATTCAAAATATATTACAAAAATCATTATAAGTATTAACAGTATTGAACTTATCAGTGAAACTATTCCGCCAATTTTCCACGAAACAGGTTCAAACTTAAATTCTACCGTGTGATTTCCCGCAGGAATTTTCATTGCACGTAAAACATAGTTAACTCTGAAATGAGGCTCTTTTTTACCATCAACATAAGCATTCCACCCTTTGTCGTAATAAATCTCTGAAAACACGGCAAGTTGGTCGCTTTGAGTTTTTGTTTTGTATTTTAAATAATTAGGCTTATAAACTTCTAACTTAATTGAAGCGGTAGAATCTTTTTTAAAGTCGAACAATAAATCTTTAAATCGCTTATCAACAATGGCTGTTTGAGCAGGATTAAAATTTTGCACCGCTTTTATTTCATGGTTTGCATCTTCAACAACTTTAACATTGTTTACAAACCAAGCATTGCCCAAAATATGCGGATTTATCAACGGTTGAGCATTGGGATTATAGATAATATATTTTGTGTTAAGCATATTCAATGCCTGCGACTTCATAAGTGCAGCATCAATTGCATTTTGTGTAGCTCCGGCTTGTAAAACACTTATCAATATTTGTATCTCTTTTGATATTTCAAAGTCGATAAGTTCCTGATAGCGTCGCATTTTTGCACCATGATAACCACCTATTGATTTATGAAAATATGAAGTTGACGCATCGTTGAAAGTGCTGACAGCTAAATTTAAAACTCTGTAATCAAGTGTTTTATCCTGTAAAATAAATTTATCGGCAGCTGTTGCCGTGTAAGGTATCTTTACTTTTTGTTTTGAAACAAAATCGTCGTTGTTAAGATAGCGTTTGTCAACTCCCCACAAATCGATAAGTATTGCTACACCTAAAACAATATACAGTGTTGTTTTATTGATTTTTGATTTTATAAACATCCAAATTGCTCCTGCACCGATAAGCACAAAAATAATTGAACGAAACGCATCGGAACGCATCATTGAAGCTCTATCCTGAACAATTGTGGATTGTAAATATTCAGGCAACCGCGAATCGGACGGCGACGAAAATGAAAGCAGCCCGGGATTTATAATAAACAGCAGTGCCAAGCCTCCAAGTATTGCTGTTGAATATTTCAGTGCTTTTAATACTTCTTGTTTTGATACTTTATTGTCAACAATATTTTTCAGTGCCAACAATCCCAACAGCGGAATTGTAAGCTGAGCAATAACAAGTATCATTGATACTGTTCGGAATTTGTTGTAACCGGGGAAATAATCAAAAAAGATATCGGTAAAAAACATAAAGTTTTTACCCCATGCAAGTAGTATTGATAAAATAGTTGCGGTAATAAGCCAAGTTCTGACAGAGCCTTTTACCAAAAATATTCCCATTACAAATAAAAATATAACCAAAGCACCAACATAAACCGGACCTGATGTAAAGGGTTGTGGTCCCCAGTAAGTAGGCATCTGTTTTATTATTTGTTTTGCTTGTTTTTTTGAAGCTCCCAGTTGAAGCAAGTTTTGGTATGTGGCAGATTTTTCGGACAATTCAGAACCCGATGCTCCTCCCATAAGATTGGGAATAAAAAGGTTAAAAGTTTCAAGTTTGCCGTAACTCCAAGCCGTTGCATAATCTTTATCCAATCCTGATGTTTGATTTTCTTTATCAATATGAAGTTCCGATTTTCCTCTAAGCGATTCTTTACCGTATTCGTAGGTAGTAATAATAGACTGAAAATTGGAACCTATAACTAAAATTACTCCGACAAAAAGAACTAATGAAGACTTTATAAAATCATTTATCTGTTTCTTTTTTAAGGCATCAATAAAAAATATAATAACAAGCGGTAAAATTGTTAACAGTGTATAATAAGTAATTTGTAAATGATTATTTATAAATTGAAAAGACAAGAATACACTCATTACTATAGTTCCCAACAGTTTTTTTCCTTTGTAGGCGGCATATATTCCTCCTATTATAGGCGGCATATAACCTAAAGCAATAACTTTTGTTAAATGTCCCGCTTCAATAATAATTAAAAAATATGAAGAAAGCCCAAAAGCAATTGCTCCGATTATACTTTGCCAACTATTTAATCCAAACAGTAAAAGCATTATATAAAATCCGAAAAAATACATAAATAAAAAACCTATCGGCTTAATTCTATATTTAGGAAATATTTTTTCTATGTATTTTGTCAAATTATTAGGAGCATAATTTTTAATTAAATATGTAGGCATTCCTCCAAACATTGAATTTGTCCATAAAGAATATTCTCCTGTTTCTTTTAAATAATCGTTAACCTCTTTACTCATTCCCTGATAAGTTTTTATATCATGTTGAGCAATTTTTTTGCCTTGCATTACGGGAGAAAAATAAATTAAGGAAATAACAAAAAATAGTGCTATTGCAACTATATGCGGGAAGATTTTACTTTTTAAATTCATTGATAAAATATTTTGTTAACACTAAATTCTTTATACAAATGTAATCTTTTTATGTAAAAAGCTAATTTAAGGTTTAATTTTATTGATTGTTGTTAATAAAAAAAATTTCATATCATCAGAAATATTAAACATTATTAAAGATATAAAATAAACAGTTGATATTATTAATCCTTTAACTACCATAGTAATATAAACATTGTAAATACTACCTATAAAAACAGTTGCCGCTATACTTGCTACTATTGTAAGCAATACAGATATTGTCTGCTTGCTGTAAGGATGAAGTTTATATTTTCGATAAATAAAAAGTTCTTTTACCGTTACATTGGTAATCATGGTAATAGCTGTAGCCAGTGCAGCACCATTAATTCCATAGAGCGGAATAAAAATAAGATTGGTAATAACTGTTATTGCCAATAATACAATTTGAAATATAATGTCGTAGCGATAATATTTTGATATTATTATAATACTACCATTGGGAGAGTGAATCATTTCGTAGATTTTAGATATTCCCAAAATTATAACAACATATTTAACCTGTCCGAATTTTTCACCGAGTATTTGCATGAATTCATTTATGTTAAGTGTTATTATCATAAGAATGAAACTGCCGACAACTAAAATATTCTGTGATATTTTTTTATATATTTCTTCAACTTTATTATATTCTTTTTTATACATATGTTCCGACAATATAGGCACAGCAATAGTACCGATTGAGCGAACAGGCACTTGCAATACCGAAATAAAAAACAATGCAATACTGTAATATGCTACTTCTTTCAAGTTAATTAATTTACTAATCATCAATAAATCAATGCGAGACACCAATACCGCAGCTCCTCCTGCAAGCAGACTGAAAGAGCCGTATGTTAATATTTCTTTTAATATTTTTTTTTGTTTAAAAAAATTAAATTTAATCGGGAATCTTAAATTGGTATTTAATCGTAAATAAAAATAGATGAGAATTAATTGAATTACTGTTCCAAAGAAATATAATTTAAAAAAATAATCGTATGGAATAAATTTAAACCAATAAATTATAATTAAAAATGCAGTCCAAAATTTTAAAAAAGGGTCTTTTAAAAATGTAGGGAACGATGTTTTATAAAAAACCCGTGCATAACCAATAAAAAGATGAAACAGAGTATGAATAAAAAATACCGGAAAAAACCACAAATAGTATTCACTAATTAAACTATTGTCTCCGCTTTTTGAAAAAAAAACAGCATTTTTAAAAAAAATAATAATAAACGATACAATAGTCAGCCCTACTAATACTAATGATAATAAAAAAAATGCAAATTCGTTTTGCTCTTTCTTTTGAAATTTAGGCCAGTATTTAATTATTATATTTGATGTTCCCATTAATGCAAAGGGCATAAACAGATAAACAAACGAAAACAGCAATTGAATCAATCCCCATTCATCGGGATTTTGATTAAAAACCTTGGGAATAAGAAACAGTGTATATGTTGCTCCTACAACTATTCCTAAATAGCTGAATATTGTATTTTTTATGCTTTGCTTTGCTATTACTCCCATTTAAATAAATTAATAAGTGTTACTTGTTTGTAATAATTAAAAACATTTTATAGAATATTTTAAAAAGAAGAAAATTTTTATTTAACAAATAAGCGGAAAATCTCATGCTTACAGGAACAGAATTTGATTCTGCCACCTTTTTTAAATGAGTTCTAAAATCTTTATTATTCAATAAATATTGTATTATCTCTTGCTTTTGTTGTTTTTTACCTTTTGTTTTTAAATATTTATAAATAGTTGTGCCTGCACTCCAAGAATACATCAGCAGATGATATTCAGAAGAATTTAATATTTCGGTTTTATTGTGCTTCTGTAAAAAATCTTCAACCAACTGTAAAGATTTACATACTTCAATATCACGACTGTTTACTGTGTAAGTAATAGAGCCTTCCCTCTCTTTTCGCCAATAATACAAAGGATTGTCAATATATGAAATTTTACCGGCAAGAGTTTTTGTTTGAAACGAAAAAAAGAAATCTTCAAACAATAATTTTTCAGGGAAAACAATATTATTATCAATAATAAGATTTTTTTTATAAATACTTGTGCAACAAATAGGATTAAATTTGTTTTTTAAAGTTGCATCTTTAATATCTTCCCAACCTGAGTAATAAATCTGTTTGTTATATGCCGGTTTCCATATTTTTTCTTCATTCGGATATTTATCTGTTCTTCCGAAATTGATAATATCACTGTTATTTTTTTCTATCTCTTGTGATAATATTTCATACGTATTTAAAGCAATGTAATCATCACTATCAATAAAAGAGATATAATCACCTGTCGCCACTGATATACCGGTATTTCTTGCTCCTCCCAATCCTTTGTTTATTTTATGAAAAATCGGTTTTATTCTTGAATCTTTTGCTGCATATTCATCAATAATTTTCTGCGAATTATCGGGTGATTTATCATTTATTATTATTATTTCCAGATTGTTATATGTTTGACTTACGATAGAATCTAAACATTGTCGTAAGTATTCTTCAACATTATAAACCGGTATTATAACGGAAATTTTATGCATTAATTTAAACTTTTGGTTTATCAAAATATTTTATCTCTTTTAAATGAACGGGATATTTCACCGGAGTCATATAATTGTTACCAAATAATGATTTTAAATAACAATCGATATTTGCAGGACATTTATGCATTGTATTTTCAAATTTAATCTCAGATAAAGGGAAATAACATTCTACCGGTTTTAAGTTTCGCGGGTACGAATTAGGAACCTGAAAATAACACGATATATATTTATTGCATAAAAGATTAGATAATTTTATAGTTAAATAGTAAGGAATATTAAATATAAAGTCCGGTAAAATTTGCCCTGTTTTATGAATAATTTTTTTTATCGATGTTAATTTTTTCATAGTTCTTATATCGTTTCTAAAAAACATACGAATATTTATAACCAACAATTGTAATTTTTGAAGATATTTATGTTTTGGAACGTAATCAAAAGCAAAAATATCAATTCTCAATCCTTTATATTTATGTTTTGGCTTTACTTTTGACATGCTAACAGCCTCCGAATAGCGGTCTCTTACTTTTGCCCAGTCGTATTTGTAATATTTATCGGTTTTTGAAGTTTGCAGAACAAAGTTGTCAGGTAATTCTTTCGGCAGAATTTTTAATAATTTATTATAATCTTTTCTTAACAATCCGATGTCAATATCATCGTCCCAAGGAATATAACCGCCATGACGCACAGCACCAAGCAGAGTTCCGCCATCTAACCAATATTTCAGGTTATGTTTATTGCAAATATCGGCTACGGTATTTAATATTTCAAGTTGTATTAATTGTAATTTTCTTAATTCTTGTTCACTAATCATATTATTTAAATATTTTTTTTAAAAAAGGTCTTATTATTTCGTTGTATCCTTCTTTTAATCCATTGTGTTTTATATGTTTAATTAAAACTTTAAATTTATAAATAGGCTTATTAGCGTAGTAAAAATATTCGTTCTGAGCAGAAATAAATTTTTTAAAATCTTTTTCGGAAAAAACATCATCAATATATATTTTGTTTGAAGTAGGTTTACGATATATTAACGGGGGTAAATCCATATAATTATTAAAAACACCTTTTAAATAGTTATCAATATTTTTCGGGCATTTAAACGAATACCCTTCAAATTCTATACTACTTAACGGAAAAATATCAGAATATTTTTTATAATCTCTTTTTGCTGTTACATAACTATCGCCAAACGGATAATCAACTAAAAGATTCTCTTTGCTATCTGTTTTGATATTTTTATTTATATGTTGATTGTTAAAAAATTTAAGAAATTCGTTTTTTTGCTTAATTGCATCTTTTAACGATTTGAATTTATATTTGGTCTTTATTTCAGGGAAGTATTTGGTTTTTCCCATTATAAAGAAATTTGCAGTATCTGTCAAGTATTTATCATCTTTTAATTCTTCCTCATTGTTTTTTAATAATTTCATTGGAAAAATATCAATTTTAACAGGTTTTTTTTCTCCTTTTACTCTTGTCGGATATTTTTTCGACATTAAAAAATCATCCCAATGTTTAACATCACCTCCATAATACATTAAAGATAAATCATTATTATTATTTTTTATGTAATCATTTAGCAGAGGAATAAATTTATCATAATCTTTTTTCAACAAACAAACATCAACATCGTCGTCCCAAGGAATAAATCCGCTATGTCTAACTGCACCAAGCAATGTTCCTCCGTCAATCCAATAATCAATGTTATTAGCTTTTGCAACATTATCAATAGTAATTAATAATTCCAGTAAATATTTTTGAACTTTTTTTAAATGTGGTATTGTATAATATTTAACACCTTTATTATTTTCGGTTAATATCCAACTCATAAGAGATTTATTAAGAGATTAAATTCTGATTATTTGTTAATATAAAAAAACCGTTTTAACAAACGGCTTTTACTAACAATTAATTATATTATTAATTTATTTAAAACGACAAATTAAAGCATAAAAGTGTGTATTATCCCACCTGTTGTATTCAGGCGGATAAATATCTATTGTATCAATAGAGTTAAAACCTAATTCCCTCAACATCTTTTTTTCTTTTTCTATATGTCTGTATTCGGAATAATAATTTGTCTTTAACTCTTCGGAATATCCATTGACAACAACATCTTCTTCAACTCCAAATTGATTTTTTACAATCAATGTTCCATCATTTTTAAGATAATTTTTAATTTTTTTATATAACAATAAAGCCTCTTCGGTATCAAAATAATTCATTACCCCAAATAAAGAAATAAAATCAAATTTCTCATTTTCAGACAATTCCATTTTAAGTAAATCGTCGTTTATAACAATTATATTCGGTGTTTTTTTTATGAATTTTGAAAATTCAGAATATTTTTCAATTGCTGTTATCGATTTAAAATCTTTATCAAGATAATTTATTAAAAGTCCTGTTCCCGAACCTAAGTCCAATAATGTTTTATTTTTATCAGCCAATGTTTTCATTAACTGAATGTCGTATTGTGAAAAATCTTTGGCATTGTTTCTTGTTGCTTTGGCATCAGTTATTTTTTGTGCCATCTTATTATAATATTCAATAATATTTTTATTCCCCATTTTCCCAAGTTTTAATAAATTCAACTGCTTTTTTATAATCATCATATGTATCAACATCTTGTGCCTCAACCACTAATGCAGGAAGAGGTAAATACTCTTCAATTAAATGATATACATGGTTTGACCCATATTTAATATGTTCGCGTTTTAAACATGCCGGTCCCGACCATTCGTAATCACCATTTTCACGGGAAAAAGAGATAACATTTCCGTTTTCGTCAACACTTGCCAAAACAGCATCATCCGTAACAGTTTTACTACATCCAATAAATTCTCCTTTGTAATTTAAACTTTTATTAATATCATCAGGATGAACAAGTAAATCTCCGTCCCAAGCTATTGCATATTTGTTCCCGTGTCTTGCTCCAAGATAATAACTTGCTCCTGTTTTTGTGTTAAAATAATTATGATTATATACAAAAATTACATCTTTTTTCTTTTGTAGAACTTTTTGTATCACATCGTTTGCCTGAAAACCTATTACTATTCTTATATCTTCAATTTGTTTAAACTGTTCCAGTTGCCAATAAATTAGGGGCTTACCCTCTATATCAATAAGTGCTTTGGTTTTTCCAAGTCCAAGACGAGAACCTATTCCCGCACAGCTTAAAATAAGAGATTTGCCTTCGACAGAAGGATTTTTTATTTGGTTTAATAACCTGTAAATAGCATTTTCATCAAATACTGCATAATCAGCTACGGTAAGAACACTTTTTGCAGGATAATGTATTAATCCGCAAGCTATTGAAATATCAGCTTCTCTCATAGCTTCAGCATCGTTGTTGCCGTCACCTATAAATATAACTTCTTCTCCTGATGCTTTATATTGTCTTACAATATCTTCTTTTTTTAAAATCTTTGTGAGTTTTTTTACTTTGTCATTCTCTACTATTCCATCTGATGTGTATGCTTTACAGCCGATACGATTAATCAATTTTTCAACCCAACCGCTTAAATTACCTGTGGCAATAATACAATCTTCTTGGTTTTCTTCAATAAAATGTAAAACTTTTTCAGATAAAGGAACTTTTGACAACAGTTCATTTACTTCAGAAACCGGCAGTTCTCCTAATATTTGAACTCTTCGAATAAAACTTTCTATAAAAGGTATATTTCCTTGTATTGTATCTTCGGTTAGTTTCTTTATTTGTTTATCAACATTAAAATGATGTGAAATTAAAGGTAAGGTTTCCTTAGAAGTAACTGTGCCGTCAAGATCAAAAATAAATTTCATATTAATTGTATTATAATTATTAAATCTTGTTATATCAAAACAAGATTTTAAATCTCTTTCCTGTTCACAAATATAATTAAATTCTTATTCTTTTATTTAATACTGTTTTTTTTACTGCGTGTAGAAAATATTCTTTCCGACACCGATAAATCTTCTTTATAAGTAATCTTAATGTTAGTTTCTTCACCGGCAACCACATAAATAGGTTCTTCGGAAAGATATTTTTTTACAACACCACAATCATCGGTTGATTGAAAATTCGAATCTTTAAGAGCCGAATTGTAAGCTTTTTTTATTGTATTTAATTTAAATGCCTGAGGTGTTTGAGCTTCTTTTAAATTGTTTCTGTCGGGTATATTTACGATAAATTTATTATCAACTTCAAAAATTGTATCTGTTGAATCTACAGCCACAGCCACAGCATTATATTTTTTTAAAGTTTCCACACAATCAGTAATAATCTTTTCTGATACTAAAGGACGAACAGCATCGTGAAATATCAGATTAATATCATTCTCTTGTGAATAAGCATTAATAGCACTAAGTGATGAGTCGCTTCTTTGTTCTCCTCCGTTTAAAATTCGTTTAACTTTTGTAAACTGATTTTTATTAACAATATCTTCAACTGTTGAGATATAATCTTTATGGCAAACAACAGCTACTTCATCTATTAAGTTATGATTTTGGAATGCTGTTATTGTATGTTCAATAATTAATTTGCCTGCAACTTTTAAAAATTGTTTCGGTTTACTGTTTCCAAAACGAACACCTTTCCCACCGGCTAAAATAACAGCTACATTTTTCATGTGTTTAACTTTAAAATATCAGATATTTTTAAATATACTCTCTAATAACTAAAATATCCTCAAAGTTATTGCACCATGAGGATATTTTATAATTAAAACTATAAATTAATATTTTTACAGTTATACATTATTTATAATGTTCTTTTAACTTCAACTTCTTCGTAGGCTTCAACAATATCTCCTACTTTAACATCATTATATTTATCGATGTTAAGACCACATTCGAGTCCTGCTGTAACCTCTTTGGCATCATCTTTAAATCGTTTAAGCGAACCAAGCTCTCCGGCATAAACAACTATACCATCGCGAATAACTCTAACTTTCGATGAGCGTTTAATTTTACCTTCACGAACAAAACAACCTGCAATAGTTCCGACTTTAGTTATTTTAAATACATCTCTAACTTCAACAGTTGCTGTTATCTCCTCTTTAACTTCAGGCGATAACATACCTTCCATTGCATCTTTAATTTCATTAATAGCATCATAAATAACAGAATAAAGTCTGATATCAATTTGTTCTTTTTCGGCAAGTTTACGTGCTGCTAACGAAGGTCGCACTTGGAAACCGATAATAATTGCGTCGGATGCCGAGGCAAGAAGAACATCGGATTCGGATATTTGACCTACTGCTTTATGTTTAACATTAACCTGTATTTCATCGGTAGAAAGTTTTATCAACGAATCGGACAGTGCCTCAATAGAACCGTCAACATCACCTTTCACAATTACATTTAGTTCTTGGAAGTTTCCAACGGCAATTCTTCGTCCTATTTCGTCAAGAGTAATATGTTTTTGAGTTCTGAAACCTTGTTCGCGAGCTAACTGCTGACGGCGAGTAGCAATTTCTTTTGCTTCGCGGTCGCTATCCATAACATTAAATTTATCGCCTGCTTGCGGTGCTCCATTCAATCCTAAAATTAATACCGGTGAAGAAGGTCCTGCTTCTTTTACTTGCTCATTTCGTTCGTTATACATTGCTTTAACGTGACCAGTATGTTGTCCGGCAAGCATTACATCACCTATTTTCAGTGTTCCTTTTTGAACTAATACAGTTGCCACATATCCTCGCCCTTTATCAAGCGATGCTTCAATAACTGTTCCCAATGCTTTACGATTAGGATTAGCTTTTAAATCAAGCAATTCAGCTTCAAGCAATACTTTTTCAAGCAATTCTTCAATGTTAACTCCGTTTTTTGCCGATATATCTTGTGATTGATATTTCCCGCCCCACTCTTCAACAAGCAAATTCATATTTGCAAGTTCTTCTTTTATCCTTTCGGGATTAGCTCCCGGTTTATCAATTTTATTAATTGCAAATACAATAGGAACTCCGGCAGCTTGAGCATGATTTATTGCTTCTACTGTTTGTGGCATTATTTTATCGTCTGCCGCAACAATAATAATTGCAATATCAGTTACTTGAGCACCACGAGCACGCATGGCAGTAAAAGCCTCGTGTCCCGGTGTATCAAGAAATGTAATTTTTTGTCCTCCTTCAAGAACTACACTGTATGCTCCGATATGCTGAGTAATACCTCCTGCTTCACCACTAATTACATTTGCTTTTCGAATATAATCGAGCAGTGATGTTTTACCGTGGTCAACATGCCCCATTACCGTAACAATAGGCGGACGCGGCTGCAAATCTTCTTCTTTGTCTTCTTCATTCTCTTCTGCAATCGAATCTAAAACATCAGCACTTACAAATTCAACTTTATAATCGAATTCATCGGCTACCAAAGCCATTGTTTCGGCATCAAGACGCTGGTTTATAGAAACAAACAATCCCAACGACATACATGTAGATATAATTTCATTAACATTCACATCCATCATGGATGCAAGTTCGTTTACCGAAACAAATTCGGTAACTTTAAGTATATTTTTTTCTAATTCTATCTTAGCCAAATCGTCCTGTGCTTTTTTAACCACAGAATCTCGTTTGTCTCTACGATATTTTGCCGCTTTATTTTTCCCTTTTGAACTTGTTAAGCGTGCAAGAGTTTCTTTTATTTGCTTTTGAACATCTTCTTCGTTAACCTCATGTCTGATAGGCTTACGTTTTTGATTTTTTTTATTAAATCTACTTTTCTTGTTTTTATCATCAGATGCCGAAGCAGTTTTTATATCAACTCTATCTTTTTTAATTCTTTTTCTTTTCTTTTTCTTTTTGGCTGATTCCGAAGATGCATCCGCATTTTTTCCTGCAGCATTTCTGTCGCCTTTTTGATTTTCTTTTTTAGCATTTTCACGCTCTTTGCGTTCTTTTGCTTTTTCCTCTTTTGTTTTTCTTGAAGGTCTTGTTTTTTGATTCAGATTATTTAAATCTATCTTTCCTACAACTTTTGGAGTATCAAGTTGTGTTACCTTTGTTTTTATTTCGGTATCTTCAACTTCTTTTTTCTCTGTTATTTCAGATTTCGATTCTTTTTTCTTATCCGTTTCCTTTTGTTTTTTCGATTTAGTCTCAGCAACCGGTTTAGTTTCTTTCTCTACCTTATCTGTCTCCGTTTTTCTTTTTTCTTTCGGTTTAGACTCAACATCCTCTTTCTTCTTCTCCAAAGGTTTTTTAGCAATTTTTTCTTTATGTTCTTGCTTTTTCGGTTCTGCTTTTTCG
>CAYRJP010000044.1:0-4619 GCA_964424425.1 uncultured Bacteroidales bacterium
AAATTTCAACAACAACTTTTTTTCTCCGAATTTAGGAAAAAAAATCACAGCTTTTTTCTGTGACCCTTCTCCTTCTATCTGAATAACACGTCCTTTTCCGAATTGTTGATGAATAACATTCATACCCGATTTTATATTTTCGGCGGAAGCCGATTTAAAATTAGCGGTTTCGGCATTTTTAATTTTTACAAGTTTGCGTCCTGCCGCAACTTTTAACGACGGTCGAGCAGGTTTTTTAAATCTGCTGTTTATATTATTATAAGTGTGTTCATCTGAGAATTTGCCGTATTCTTTTTTTATTTTTTTACTAAATAATTGTGTTCCGTTAACAAATTGCTTATCTATTTCGTTAATAAATCTGCTGGGTTTCGGTGTAACAGGTGAGCCGTATTTAAATCTGCTTTTGCAATACGACAAAGTAACCCTGTGCATTGCACGAGTTAAAGCCACATAAAACAATCGCCGCTCTTCTTCAAGTTCTTTTTGCGTATGACTGCTCATTGCCGAAGGAAACATCTCCTCTTCCATTCCCACAATATAAACATGCGGAAATTCAAGTCCTTTTGCCGAATGAATAGTCATTAACGTTACCCTGTTTTTATCATTACCCTTATCTTCGTCTTGGTCTGTCAGTAAAGCAATATTTTCAAGAAAAGTTTCCAACTGTACCGATTCGTTACTGTTATGATTTGCCGTTACAAAGTCGCGAATACCGTTTAACAACTCCTCCATATTTTCATATCGTGCCCTCTCTTCCACAGTGTTACCGTTGTGTAAGTCTTTTGAAATTCCGGCTTCCGATATTATTACCGATGCCAAATCGTAAGCATCGTTGTTATCTTTCAGCGATATAAATTTACTGATAAGACCGGCAAAATTATTCAATTTGGTTAAAGTCCCTTTATTTACAGGCAGTTCATACTTTTCGGCATTGGTTACCACTTGCCACAAACTAATATTTGCCGCATTTGCCGTTTCTTCAATTTTTCCTACTGTGGTTTGTCCTATTCCCCTTGCGGGATAATTTATTATCCGCTTTAATGCTTCCGAATCATCAGGATTTACGGTAAGTCTGAAATAGGCTACTATGTCTTTAATTTCTTTTCGTTGATAAAAAGATGTACCTCCGTAAATTTTGTAAGGCATATTACGCTTTCGCAATGCCTCTTCAAAAATACGACTTTGTGCATTGGTGCGATACAAAATTGCAAAATCGGAATAGTTAAGTCTGTTATTAGCCATTTGTTCGTAAAGGTCACTTATTACTTTATATCCCTCTTCAATATCGGTATAAGCATCAATAATATTTATTTTTTCGCCTTCGTTGTTTTCCGAAAAAACTTCTTTATGAATTTGCTTTTCGTTCTTTTTTATAAGACTATTGGCTGCATTAACAATATTTTGCGTAGAACGATAATTTTGTTCAAGTTTGAAAAGTTTATGTTTCGGATAATCTTTTTTAAAGTTCAAAATATTTTCAATTCTGGCACCTCTGAAAGAATAAATACTTTGAGCATCGTCCCCTACCACGCTAATATTACCATGCTCTTCACCCAATTTTTTTATAATCAGATATTGAGAGAAATTAGTATCTTGATACTCATCAACAAGAATATATTTAAATTTCCTGCGATATTTATCCAAAATATCGGGATTGTCGCGAAACAAAACATTGGTAAACAACAACAAATCGTCGAAATCCATAGCTCCTGAGTTGCGACATCTGTTGGCATAAATTTCGTAAATGCGAGAAATTTCAGGGCGTTTTGTTTGTATATCTGCTTCCATTGCCTGAGCATTACCTTTATATGCCTGATGAGTTACAAGATTATTTTTTGCCATTGATATTCGAGCCAAAACACCGGCAGGTTTATAAACTTTATCGTCAAGTTTAAGCTCTTTAATTATTGATTTTATAAGACTTCGCGAGTCGGTAGTGTCGTATATTGTAAATGATGAAGGAAATCCTATTTTTTCGGCTTCGGTTCGTAATATTTTACTGAAAATAGAGTGAAAAGTACCCATCCATAAAGAGCTGCTTAACTCTTCGCCCACAACTCTTCCTATTCTCTCTTTCATTTCGCGAGCAGCCTTATTGGTAAATGTCAGTGCCAAAATATTCCAAGGTGCAGTTCCCGTTGCCAACAAATAGGCTATCCGATAAGTAAGCACTCTGGTTTTTCCGGAACCGGCTCCCGCTATTACCAAACTTGCTCCGTCTTTTGCCAATACCGCTTCACGCTGAACAGAATTTAATTCTTCTAAAAAATTATATTGCATTTTATTTTTTTCTATTTTTTACATGGTAAAGATACACAATCTTATGTCTCGACAAAGTTGCCGAAAAACAAAATTTTATTATCCCTTAATCCTCTCAAAAATTGTCTTTACAACTATTATTTTATAATATTGTAGCGGTTTTATGCATTAATATTTTTATTGTTGCAAGAAAACGGTAAATATTGCGTTATTGTCAATAAAAAGTATATTTTTTATTAAAAACAAAAATTAATTAAAACCTATAAAAAGTTTAACACTGTTTTTTAAGATGAGATTACCTGTAACAATAATATTTTTATTTACAATATTAAATTCTTTTTCACAAATTCAAGTAAAAGAATCTGAAAAATCGGATACTACACAATATTCGCAAGGCGTGCATCAAGACTCTGTATATATTGTTTACAAAGGCGATAACAATAAAAGTTCTATCACTCTTTATGCCGATCTTAACAATATTGATTCGCTAAATTATTACTGGTATAAATACAACAATCAATCAAAAAGTTTTCATTTTTTGATAAAATTTGATACGGTAAAAAATTGTGAAATAAAATATGATGACCCTACACAAGACATGAATAAATATGAAGGCGGATACAGAGTTCATATTTTTAATCAAGACAAAGGAATTGATACAACATTTACGGTTTGGGTTTGGTATCAAGATTTTTTTATAAATTCAATATCTATATATTCGTCAACATGTACCAATCTTGAATTGATGGCAGATACCTCTTTTCAAGATGTTTTTACGTATTACGATTTATCAGTTTCGGATAATCCTCCGTTAAAATTAACCAACGAAACAATTTTAAAATGGACTGTTGACCCGGGTTCGACAAGTGACATTAGATATGGTGTAAATCCGCGATTTTCAGCTCCTGTTGAAGCTACAACATATACTGTTACAGGAATTGACAAATACGGTTTCAGTCGGGAGCGAACAGCCACCCTTGACGAAACAAGATTCGACAGCAAAGGTTATCCGTATTTGCGAGCCGTAGAAGCCGAATTTGAAGCTATTCACGGAATAGAAGAAGGCGACAATAAACCATCAAATGATACTGCTATTCATGTAGAAGCTCCCCACGGGGTTTGGTTTTTTAATAAATCAAAAAATGCCGAATTATTTGATTGGATATTTTATAATCACATTGATTGGTATCAAACTCCCGACGACAGTATGTTATACACAACAACATTTTTTGAACCTTCTGATTCTATTTATTATGAACGACCGGTAAGAAATTCAACAAGTCCGAAAGGGTATGATGTGCAACTTACCGTTCAAGGTCCTATTTACAACGATAACGGCGATAGATGTTTTGACCCTGAAAAAAAGATTAATTTTATTATTGTTGATTCAACACAATTCCCGAGTAATTATAAAGAGTTGCCAAATGTTTTTACACCTGATGCTTCAAATAACAACTACTTTTATTTTGTTCATAAACCCGAATCATCGGAAAAACCTGTAAAGTCAATAAGTTACTTTTCAATAAAGATTTATAACCGTTGGGGCAATAAAATATATGAATATGAAGATAACAACGGCAGTTGGCAGGAACCCGGAAAAGATAAACCCGGTTGGGACGGCACTACCAGAGTGGGAACTAAAGCAAAACCCGGTGTTTATTATTATGTAATATTAGCTAAAGGTTGGGATAGCAGAGATTTTAAAGTAGGTGGATTTGTGCATATCTTTTATTGATAAAACTAATATTTACAATAAGTTATAAAATAACTCCGTCTTTCATGGTAATAGTTCTATCACTCATTTTAGCCAACGACATATCATGAGTAACAATAATAAATGTTTGATTAAACTTATCACGCAAAGTGAAAAATAGTTTATGCAACTCTTCTTTATTTTGAGTATCAAGATTTCCCGAAGGTTCATCAGCTAAAATAACTTCAGGTGAATTTAACAAAGCTCTGGCTACTGCAACACGCTGTTGTTCTCCTCCCGACAACTCTTTCGGTTTATGGTTTAAACGAGTGGACAAATCCAAAAAATCAAGTATCTCTTTGGCTTTTTCTTCAACTTGTTTTTTACTTTTCCCTGTGATTAATCCCGGAATCATAACATTTTCAAGAGCTGTAAATTCGGGTAATAACTGATGATTTTGAAAAACAAAACCAAGATTTTTATTTCGAAACTTCGATACAGCTTTTTCTTTAAGGTTACTAACCTCTACTCCATTTATTATAATAGAGCCTCTGTCAGCATTAAGAATAGTCCCTATTATTTGCAAAAGCGTAGTTTTGCCCGCCCCGCTTTTCCCAACAATAGATACTATTTCGCCTTTTTTTACCTCTAAATTGATGCCTTTTAA
>CAYRJP010000044.1:4719-6480 GCA_964424425.1 uncultured Bacteroidales bacterium
TTTGAACCCACAATATTTCCTATACTGATATCCGATTCTTTTTTTACAGCTGCTATTATTGATGTTGTCATTTCGGGAACACTGGTGCCTATTGCAATCATCGAAACAGAAATAATACGTTCTGAAACTCCCAAAGTACGGGCAAAATTCGAAGCTCCTTTTATCAGCCATTCGGCACCAAACATTAATCCTATACTACTTGCCACAATTAATAACAAGGCATAATACCATTTCATATCAGGCGGTAAAAACTCTTGTTTATCTTTATTTTTTCGTCCTTGTTTTATCGAAAAATAGTTGTAAATAATTATAATTAACAAAAATATAATCCCTTCGATTCGGGTTATTACACCAAAATATCCAAAAACCATAAAAAGTATGCTTATCAAAAACATAATTACCCAATCTATATACATCATATGTTTTGATACTGAAATGGGATAAATAACAACAGCCATTCCAAGAACTAAAGCTATATTACTGATATTACTCCCTATAATATTTCCTATTGCTATATCGGGATGTCCTTTTAAAACTGCTTTTAAACTAACAAGTAACTCCGGAGCCGAAGTGCCGAGAGCAACAATTGTTAATCCTATAATAAGAGTGGGAATTTTAAAAAAACGGGCTATTTGAACTCCACCAACCACCAAATATTTTCCGCTTATAAAGAGAGCAGCAAAACCAAGCAGTATAAAAAGTAAATTTGTCATATGGTTTTATTATTTTAACAAAGATATTAAAATATGTAAATAAGAAGCCTATAAAATATTTAAACAAAAAAGCCTCGAAATTTCGAGGCTTTTTTAATATATTATTTGAAGTTAATTTTAAAATTAACTTACTCTTTTACCTTTAAGTGCACGTTTTTTCTCATCAGCTTTTACAGTATCGTAAACAACCGGAGTTGCAATAAACAGTGATGAATATGTTCCCACAACAACACCAACTAACATTGCAAAAATAAATCCTCTAATTACCTCTCCGCCAAATACAAATATTATCAATAAAACAACAAATGTACTTAATGATGTATTAAATGTACGACTCAATGTACTGTTAAGTGCTGAATTGAAAATATCTTTTCGTTCACGTTTTTGATATAAGATAAGATATTCACGAATACGGTCGAACACAACCACAGTATCGTTAATTGAATAACCTACCACTGTTAATATTGCCGCAATAAACGATTGGTCTATTGCCATTGAGAACGGCATGATGCTATAGAATAAAGAATAAATACCCAATATTATTAATACATCATGCATTAATGCTGCAATAGCACCAAATCCGAATTGCCAGTTGCGGAAACGGAACATAATGTAGAAGAAAATCATTATCAAAGCAAATATTACCGCATAAATAGCAGAACGCTTAATGTCACTTGCTATTGTTGGTCCTACCTTTTCCGAACTCATTCGATAATTATGAATAAATTGTTTAAAAGTAGTTCCTTCAGGCATATAATTTTTCAATCCTGTATAAATCTTCACCTCTACCACATCATCAATATCAGGTTGATCACCTTCTAAATATTTCTTGGCAACAGCTATTTCATTAGCCGGTGCAGTTTCAGCATTTACCAAATATTTAGTAGTTAGCTTAATTTGCTTATCAGACCCAAATGTTTTAACTTCAGGTGCATCACCAAGCTCCTTTGCCAAATCTTTTTGTATATCAGCAGTATTTACAGGATGATCAAAACGAACAATATATGTTCTACCTCCGGTAAAGTCAACACTTTGATTAAATCCGCGA
>CAYRJP010000044.1:6580-13998 GCA_964424425.1 uncultured Bacteroidales bacterium
GCAAAACCGTGAATAGGACCTTTTCCGAAGTATCCTAAAATAATAGCGGTCAACAATGTTGTAATGTTAGAGTCGATAATTGCCGAATAAGCATTTTTGTAACCGTCTTTAATCGCCAGTTTAATTCCTTTACCCGATGCCAATTCTTCACGAATACGTTCATAAATAAGCACGTTGGCATCTACCGACATACCTATTGTAAGCACAATACCTGCAATACCCGGTAATGTTAATACAGCTCCAAGCGAAGCAAGCACTCCCATTATAAAGAATACGTTGGTCATAAGAGCCAAGTTGGCTACATAACCTGCATAGCTGTAAAAGAATATCATATAAATAAGAACGGCAACAAAAGCTATAACAAACGACCAAAGTCCTTTTTGTATTGCCTCTTTACCAAGTGAAGGTCCTACAATAGCTTCTTGCTCAATTCGTGCCGGAGCAGGCATTTTACCCGATTTAAGAATATTTGCCAAGTCTTCGGCTTCTGTTACCGTAAAATCTCCGTTAATTGAAGAACGACCACCTTTAATTTCACCGTTTACTCTTGGTGCAGAATATACATAACCATCGAGCACAATAGCTATTGAGTGACCGACATTATTTCCTGTCAAACGAGCCCAAACCTTAGCTCCTTCAGCATTCATTGTCATAGATACTTCAGCTTGTCCTCTTCCTTGTGCATACTCTTTACGTGCATTTGTAATTACATCTCCTTCAAGAGCTGCACGTCCGTCACGGGTTGTTACCTTAATAGCATAAAGTTCATAATATTTTTCATCTTTATCAATGGGTTTTACTCCCCAATAAAACTTCATGTTTTTAGGGAATAAACTTCTTACTTGTGGCATTGCAAGATAAGCATCCACCTTTGCTGTGTCTTTAACGTGAGCATATCCGATAGATGCTCCGGGTAAAGGTTGATTGTCGCGTGAAAAACGCGGTTGCAAAACAGCAAACAGTGGAAAATTCTTTGCTATATCTTTATTTGCAGTAGTGTCAACTGCTGTTGAATCACTTTCTAACTGCTCAATAAGCGACAATTCACCTTCGGTTGTATCTTTCTTTTCAGTAACATTATTATCGGCTACTTTTGTTTCTTCCGGGTTACCTTCCGAAACAGTATCTTCCTCTTTGCTTTTTTCTTCTTTTAACTCTTTTTTAACCTCGTTTATCTCTTTAATTTTTTCATTTGCAGCATACAAATACTGAACAACTTCGGCATTATCATAAGTTTCCCAAAATTCAAGGTTCGCTGTTCCTTGTAAAAGTTTACGAACTCTTTCGGGGTCTTTTACACCGGGAAGTTCAACCAAAATACGTCCGGTATTTCCTAAACGCTGAATATTAGGTTGAGTAACACCAAATTTATCAATACGCGTACGGATAATGTTAAAAGAGTTAGCAATAGCAGACTCAGCCTCTTGATGAAGAACTTTAAGAACATCTTCGTTTGTAGAGTTGAAATTAACCTTATCTTTTAACTCAATAGTATTAAAAACAGCGGATAATTTTCCGTTAGGGTCAATCTGCTCGAATGCTCTCCCGAAAAGGGTAACAAAATTTTCCTGCCCGTTTTTAACTTGCATCTGTTTTGCTAACTTTAATGCTTTGTTAAAAGTTGTATCGGTGCTGTAATTTGACAACGAACGAATAACATCGGCAACAGATACCTCAAGTATTACGTTCATACCACCTTTAAGGTCAAGACCCAAATTTAATTCACGCTCTTTAACTTCACGGTAAGTAAAATCTTTTATAAAAAAGAAATTATATACCGGTTCTGATGCAATTGAATCAAGAAAAGAATTGTATTTTTTAACATCGAAATTTTCATCGACAGTCGCATACTCTTTTGCTTGTTTCTCTACTTGTGCCGTTTTAACTGTAAACCAAAGCTGGTATAAACAAACCAGTGCAAACAAGATTGCAACAAATCTAATAGCTCCTTTATTCTGCATTTGTTTTGTGTTTTTATTGTTTTCTTACTATTCTTTTTATGCGATAATCGTGCAAAGATATTGTTTTTTTTTAAACATAAGTTTTTTTAATATATAACTTTATTAAAAATTAACTTTTCTTCGTTTTTTGCAATTATAATACATTATTAGTAAATAAGTTAACAAATATTGGATTTTTAATTATCAATAGTTCTAAAAACATTGTTTTTATCGTTAATGAAACAGTAGAACATAATTTTAAAATTAATTGTATAAAACATTTATAAATAAAATAGGTAATAATTTTTCAAAAAAAATGTAACATTTCGAAAAAAATACGTCTAAGAATAAAATTAAGATTAAAAATACAAGTTATATGAATATTTTTCAAGCAATAGATGTTGAGAAACAATTTGTTAATCACAAAGCACTTAACAAAGTAAGCATTGATGTTCCCGAAGGTAAAATTTTCGGGTTACTTGGTCCGAACGGAGCAGGAAAAACTACACTGATACGAATAATAAATCAAATAACAGCCCCCGATAGCGGCGAATTACTTTTTAAAGGTCAACCTCTTAAAAATGAGGATGTTTTAAAGATAGGCTATTTGCCTGAAGAACGCGGATTATATAAAAAAATGAAAGTTGGTGAACAGGCTATCTATTTGGCACGATTAAAAGGAATGTCAAGAAACGAAGCCATAAAAAAATTGAAATATTGGTTTACCAAATTTGAGATTGAACCTTGGTGGAACAAAAAAGTTGAGGAACTGTCGAAAGGTATGCAGCAAAAAATTCAGTTTGTGGTTACCATACTTCACGAACCCGAGCTTTTAATTTTTGATGAACCGTTTAGCGGTTTCGACCCCATAAACACTAAACTTCTTAAAGAAGAAATTCTTACATTGAAAGAAAAAGGTTCTACAATTATTTTTTCAACACATAATATGGCTTCGGTAGAGGAAGTTTGCGA
Organism: uncultured Bacteroidales bacterium; assembly: GCA_964424425.1. Classification (GTDB taxonomy): domain Bacteria; phylum Bacteroidota; class Bacteroidia; order Bacteroidales; family SZUA-534; genus GH45. The sequence continues at coordinate 9,493 of CAYRJP010000044.1, forward strand.
TAATATTGCTCTTATCAATCAATCGGAAAAAATTCTTGAAGGAGCAGTAACAGAAATTAAACAACGTTTTAAAAATAATACTTTTGAATGTGTTTATCACGGTAATTTCGACACTGTCAGTAATATCATTAAAGATAAATTAAACATTATTGAACATATAAAAAAAGACGAACATATTTATTTAAAAGCAGAGTTAAACGAATTTAAAACAAACAATAATTTATTAAATATATTATTGCCTGAAATAGAGTTAATATCGTTTAACGAAGTACTGCCCACAATGGACGATATTTTTATAAAAGTAGTTAAAGAAGATACAGTAATAAACAGTTAACAGCAAACATAAAATAATCATATAAAAAGCTATGAGTAAAATTTCAACAATAATATCAAGAGAATATCTTACAAGGGTTCGCAAAAAATCATTTTTAATAATGAGCATAATAGGACCTATTCTTTTTGCAGGATTGATGATTGCTCCTGCATGGTTTGCTCAAATGGAAGATACCGAAGAAAAATTGATTGCAGTTGCAGACAGTTCACATCTGTTTATAGGTGAATTTCCTGAAACGAAATACATAAAATTTGAATATTTGCCCAATGCCGATATTCAGAAATATAAAGACAATTTTTATCAGAGTGATTATTATGCATTGTTGTATATCAGTAAGGTAGTGGTAAGTTCACCCAATGCTGTATTTTTATATTCCGACAAATCACCGAGTTTAGGATTACAGATGCATATTGCCAATGCCATCGAAAAACGCCTTGAACACGATAAGCTGAAAACATACGGTATTGATAAAAATGTATTGGATGCTGTTAAAACAGATATATCAATTAAATCGGTAAAACTATCGAAAACAGGCGAAGAAAAAGAGAATAATTTTATACTTGCCATGATACTCGGATACTTAGCCGGATTTTTGATTTATTTTACAATATTTTTCAGTGGTTCACAAGTTATGCGAGGTGTAATAGAAGAAAAAAGTAACCGGATAGTTGAAGTTATTATTTCGTCAGTAAAACCGTTTCAACTTATGATGGGAAAAATTATAGGTGTAGGACTTGTTGCCCTTACGCAATTTGCTTTGTGGGGAATTTTAACAATAGGACTGTATTCTGTTGCCGTACCTATACTTATGCCCGATATTACCAATCCCGATAAACAAGAACAGGTTCAAAATTTTGTTCAAACAGGCAGCTCGTTAAATACACAAATGCCTGTAAACGACAACGACGAAATGGCATCGGATCTGTTTGAAATGATGGGAGCATTAAACAATATCAACTTTACAGTAATGATTGTAAGTTTTATCTTTTTCTTTTTCGGCGGATTTTTTCTTTACAGTGCAATGTTTGCAGCTATTGGCTCAGCCGTTGACAGCGAAGCCGACACACAACAATTTATGCTGCCTGTAACCATCCCGCTTATATTGGCAATTGTTGTGATGATGAATGTGGTTCAAAATCCGGAAAGTCCGGTTGCTTATTGGTTCTCAATTATTCCGTTTACATCGCCGGTTGTAATGATGGCTCGTATTCCTTTCGGCGTTCCGTATTCTCAAATTGCTTTATCAATATTTTTATTAATAATAACTTTTATTGCCATTATATGGGTATCGGCAAAAGTTTACAGAACAGGAATACTTATGTATGGCAAAAAAACCAGTTGGAAAGAGATATGGAAATGGATAAAGTATAAAAACTAAGAATAAAATTTATTGTAAAAAAACAGTTAGTAACTTGTTAAATAAATCGGATAATTGGTTTTAAAAATTATATATCTTTATCAAAGCAACTTATTCTGTTATTTTTTATCTACTATTAAAGAATAAGTAAAAAAAGGGTATATATTTAACAAACTAATAAAATGAAAACTGCAATTATCGACCTGGGTACCAATACATTTAATATTTTAATTGCCGAATTAAGCAACAATAAGTTTAAACCTATTTTAAACACCAAGTCGGCAGTAATGTTGGGTAATGAAGGGCTGGACAACGGTTATCTTTCCGAAAAAGCATTTAAAAGAGCTTATGAAGTTCTTTATGATTTCAAGCAGCTAGTTAATGATTTTTCTTGTGAAAATATTATTGCTTACGGAACATCAGCCATACGTTCGGCTCAAAATTCAGGTGAATTTATTGATAAAGTAAAAAACAAGCTGGGAATTTGTATTGAACCGATATCGGGAGACAAAGAATCTGATTATATTTATCATGGAGTAAAACAAGCCGTTGAATTTTCCGACGAAAATTATCTTATTCTTGATATTGGCGGAGGAAGCAACGAATTTATTATCGCCAATAAAGATAAAATGCTGTGGAAACACAGCTTTGCACTCGGCGGAGCCAGATTATTAAATATGTTTAATCCCGAAGATTTAATATCAGAAAAAACTATTAAAGAGATAAACGAATATCTGTTTTCGGAACTTACCACTTTACGCGATATTTTAAAACAAACACCGGTAACCAAACTTATCGGTTCATCGGGAGCTTTCGATAACTTTGCCGAAATGTCTCATTATAACAAAACCTCTCATCCTTTATCGAAAAAAGAGTTAAGCTACAAAATGTCAATAAATGAATTTGACACTATTTACAATACCCTTATAAAAACCACAAGAGCAGATAGGTTGCTTATTCCCGGCCTCGAAGATATAAGAGTTGATACTATTGTTATGGCTGCTATTTTTACAAAATATGTAATTGAACTTTCAGAAGTTGACGAAATTATTCGGTCGGCTTACTCTTTAAAAGAAGGCGTAATAGCCTTAAATTGTCAATGTCTTAATTAAAACCAACCCCTTATTAATCGCTATTACACAACTCTTACTGTATAAGCCTAATTAAAAACATTCGCTTTCGCAAACAATAAATTATCTGTCTTTTGTAATTTTATCGTAAAATATACTATTTTTACTATTCAACTGTTTTGAAAATTACAATTACTATGGCTAAAATTCTTGTTATCGATGATGAAAGAAGCATCAGAAATACACTGAAAGAGATACTTGAATACGAAAAATACGAAGTTAAAATAGCCGAAACCGGCATTGAAGGGCTTGAAATATTAAAAAAAGAGACTTTTGACATATTATTACTTGATATTAAAATGCCCGAAATGGACGGCATGGAAGTTCTTGAAAAAGTAAGAAAAAACTATCCCGACATACAGGCTATTATGATTTCGGGACACGGAAATGTTGACACTGCCGTGAAAGCCGTTAAAAACGGAGCTTTCGATTTTATTGAAAAACCTCTTGATTTAAACAGACTGCTTGTTACGGTAAAAAATGCTTTGGATAGAACCGAACTTATTACCGAAACAAAAACTTTACGTCGTAAAATCAGCAAATCATACGATTTAATTGGCGAATCGCCTGCCATTATGCAAATAAAAGATATGATAGAAAGAGTTGCACCAACTGATGCCAGAGTGCTTATTACCGGCGACAATGGCACAGGTAAAGAAGTTGTGGCTCGTTGGTTGCACGATAAAAGCAGCAGAGCAAACGGACCTTTTATTGAAGTAAACTGTGCCGCAATACCATCAGAACTTATTGAGAGTGAACTCTTTGGTCACGAGAAAGGAGCTTTTACCTCTGCCGTAAAACAGCGAAAAGGAAAATTTGAACAAGCCGAAAAAGGAACAATATTTTTAGACGAAATAGGAGATATGAGTCTTTCGGCACAAGCCAAAGTATTACGAGCATTGCAAGAGAATAAAATAAGCCGTGTCGGAGGCGATAAAGACATAAAAGTTGATGTAAGGGTAATTGCCGCCACCAACAAAAATCTTGTTGAAGAGATAAAAGAAAAACGCTTTCGCGAAGATTTGTATCATCGCCTTAGCGTAATACTTATTAAAGTGCCGTCGCTAAACGAAAGAATTGAGGATATTCCGTTGCTTGCCAATTATTTTATTACTAAAATATGCGAAGAATACGGAAGCCCGAAGGTTGAAATTACAAAAGATGCCATTGCCGAACTTAAAAAAATAAATTGGACGGGAAATATCAGAGAGTTTCGCAATGTAATTGAACGCTTGTTGATTTTATGCAACAATAAAATTGATAAACAAGATGTTGTTGCTTATGCACAACCTATCGGAGGACAACAGTAATTTTATATTCTTTTATCTATCAAACGATAACGCCATACCTCTATAATCAGAATTTACGTTTCCGTTTTTGTAAATCAAATTACCATTTACAAAAGTGTGTGTTATTGTAGATTTAAAAGTGTATCCTTCAAAAGGCGACCAACCGCATTTATATAAAATATTTTCAGGAGAAACGGTATAAGGTTTATTTAAATCTATTAAAACAATATCGGCAAAATAGCCTTCTTTAATAAATCCGCGTTTGTTAATATTAAACAGCTTTGCCGGAGCGTGACACATTTTTTCAACTACTGTTGTAATATCAATTTTGTTTTGCAGATGCATTTCCAACATTACTTGCAGAGAATGTTGCACAAGAGGTCCGCCCGATGCCGA